>JBDTQQ010000113.1:0-7032 GCA_039932075.1 Pseudarthrobacter sp.
ACCTGACAGCGCGCTGTTGTTCGTCGAGGCAGCACCGGTCAATGGGGAAGTGACGAACAAGTGACGAAGGCGTCGGGAATCGGTCGAAAACGAGGGAACGCCCAGGAATTCACAAATGTAATAAGCCAGCGAAAAACCCCCTAGAAACCTTGATTTCTAGGGGGTTTGTCCCGAGCTTCCTATCAGAATCGAACTGATGACCTTTTCATTACGAGTGAAACGCTCTACCGACTGAGCTAAGGAAGCACCGCATGGAATCTTCCGGCGTAACCGGGCGGTTCATGCAAGAGTCAACTGTAATAGAGTCCCGCCGTCCGGGTCAAAATGGGGCCCGGAAGGTGGGTTAGCAGACCGTGTTGTCGGCGGGAACCTTGCCGTCCACGAAGTAGCTGTCCACCGCATCCTCAAGGCAGCTGTTCGCCCGCCCGTACGCAGTATGGCCCTCGCCCTGCCAGGTCATCAGCGAGGCATTGCCCAGCTGTTTGCGGAGGGATGCTGCCCATTCCACCGGGGTGGCAGGGTCTCCGGTGGTCCCGATGACAACGATGGGGGACTGCCCGGTGTACTCGACCGGGGCGGGGGTCCGCACATTCTTGTACGGCCAGTCCACGCAGTTAGTGCCGCCGTAGGCGAAGAAGTAGCCCAGGGTGGGGGAGGCCTGCCGCAACCGCTGCTCTTCGGCGCGCATGCCCGCGGTGTCGGAGACCATGGGGTAGTCAAGGCAGTTGATGGCACTGAAGGCGAAGGTGGAGTTGGAGGTGTACTTCCCGTTGGGGCCGCGGTCTGCGCTGAGGTCAGACAGGCGGAGCATCAGGCTGGCGTCACCCCGCAGGGCCGCTTCGAGGGCCTGGGTGAGCGCAGGCCAGCTCTGGTCGTTGTAGAGCGGGGTGATGAGTCCGCTGACCAGCATGGTGGCGTTCACCATGCGGCCGTCTTTGGCCTGCCAAGGCCGGTTTTGAATCGCGTCGATGAGGTCGCGGATCTGTTGCACGCCGCTGTCCACGGTGCCCGTGAGGGGGCAGCCGTCGCCCTGCTGGCACTTGGCAACGTAGGCCCTGATGGCCTTTTCGAAGGCCACGGCCTGGCCCATTGTCAGTTCCTCATTGCTGATGGACGGATCAAGGGCGCCGTCCAGAACCATCCGTCCCACGTTGTCCGGGAACAGCGAGGCGTAGGTGGAGCCGAGGAAGGTGCCGTAGGAGTAGCCCAGATAATTGAGCTTCGTGTCGTTCACCACGGCACGGAGGATGTCCAGGTCCTTGGCCGCGCTGACGGTGTCGATGTGGCCGAGGGAGGGTCCGGTTTGTGCCGCGCACTGTTCGGCGATGGCTTTGTTGTCCGCCAGTGCAGTGGCAAGCCCGGCGTCTGTTTGCAGATCGTAAATTTTGGCCCGCGCCGCGTCCCGCTCTTCATCCGTCATGCATTTGACGGGGGCGGAGCGTTTGACGCCCCGGGGATCAAAGCCAACGAGGTCGTAATTCGCCCGGACAGACTGCGAAAAGTGCGTCCCGGCGGCATCCTTGACGAAATCGTAGCCGGAACCGCCCGGGCCACCGGGATTGACCAGCAGGCTGCCGGTCTTCTTGCCGGTGCTGGGAGCCCGCAGGGCAGCGAGTTGGATCTTGTCCCCGTCAGGATTCGCGTAGTCCATCGGCACGGTCACTGTGGCGCACTGGAAGCCGTTTTCACACGGCTCCCACACCACTTCCTGCGAATAGAAGGAGTCCAGCCCGGCGGGGGCGGAAGCCACGATGGAGGGATCCGCCTTGCCCGTGGCGGGCGTTTCCTCCGGCTTGTTGCCGCCAAGGAGGCTGCACGATGCCAGCGTCAGGGCCAGAACCAGGGCGCCGGCAGCCCGCAGTCCGCTCCCCAGGGATCGGGAGCGTGCGGGCAGGGGGCGAGCAGTCATTCGAGGGGTCTCCTTGGAAGGGCTAGATCAGGCTGGCGGCCATGGACTCAATGGTCAACAGCGGAGCAACGTTGGTGGTGGTGATGCGTTGGCGGGCTTTGTTGATGGCGTCCATGCGGGCGAGCGTGGTCTCCGGGGCGGACCGGCCGGCAAATTCTTCCAGTTCGCTCCTGAGTTCAACGTTCACCAGCTCAACACTGTTCCCTAGCTGGATAATCAGCACGTCCCGGTAAAAGGAAAGCAGGTCGGTGAGGGTCCGGTCCAGCGAATCGGTGATGGACCGCTTGGCCCGGCGTTTCTGGTCCTCTTCAAGTTGCCTGATCTGGCTCCGCATGGCCGGGGGCAGCGTTCCAGACTCAGGGGCACCCAAGGTGGCTAACAGCGCAGCCTTCTCGGCGGCGTCGCGCTCTTCATTGGAACTGTTGGCTTCGGCGGTGGCGATCTTCACGAGCTTGTCCGCCATCATCACCGCCGCGGTGATCCCGCGCAGCCCCAGCGGGAACTTCACGGTCTCCAGCCGGCGTTCGCGCGCCTCGGGATCGCGCGCCAAGCGGCGGGCAATCCCCACATGGCTCTGCGCGGCGCGGGCAGCGCGTTCGGCGAGGGCCGGTTCCACGCCATCGCGCTTCACCAGCAGAGCCGCGACGTCGGCGGCCGGGGGCAGGCGCAGGGCCACGGCACGGCAGCGGGACCGGATGGTCACCAGCACGTCAGCGGGCGATGGCGCGCACAGCATCCAGATGGTCCGCGGGGTAGGTTCCTCGATCGCCTTCAGCAGGACGTTGGTGGTGCGTTCGGCCATGCGGTCGGCGTCTTCCACCACGATGATCCGCCACCGCCCGGAGGACGGACGGTTGCCTGCCGTGGACACCAGGTCTCGTGCCTCGTCGATGGTGATGGTGACCTTCTCGGTCCGCACGAACGTGACGTCCGAATGCGTCTCGCCGAGGATGGTCTGGCAGGCGTGGCACTCGCCACAGCCGCGCCTGGTCACATCCTCCTGGTCACAGTTGAGGGCCGCTGCGAACGCCTTGGCGGCGTTGGAACGCCCCGATCCGGGCGGCCCCGTGAACAGCCAGGCATGGGTCAGACCCTCACCGAGGGTCGCCTGCCGCAACTGTTCGACGACGGCGGGCTGGCCCTGGAGGTCGTCCCATACCGTCATGCGGCACCCCGCGAAGTCGCGAGCAGTGAGTCGATGCTGGTCAGGATCCGCGCGGCGAGGTCGGCTACGGGCAGGTGGGCAGGCAGGACGAGGTATGTGTCCGGGCGGCTGGCGGCCAACTCGAGGAAGGCGTCACGGATGGTGGTGTGGAATTCATCGGCTTCGGATTCCAACCGGTCTTCCGCGGCGGCACCGGCAGTCCGCCTGCGTCGGCCTACAGCCGGGTCCACGTCCAACAACACCGTGAGATCAGGTTGTAGCCCCGAAGTGGCCCACTCATTGAGTGATCGCACGGCATCAGCGCCGAGATCGCGACCGGCTCCCTGGTACGCCACGGACGAATCGATGTAGCGGTCAGTCAGGACAACCTCACCGCGCTCCAGCGCCGGACGGATGACCTGGCTGGCGTGTGCTGCGCGTGAGGCCGCAAAGATGAGCGCCTCGGTATGGGCGTCAATGTGGCCATGGCCGTGGTCCAGGACCAGGGAACGCAGCTTTTCGCCGATGGGTGTCCCGCCCGGTTCCCGGGTCCGCAGGACCGTCAGGCCCCGGGATTCCAGGGCCTCGGCGAGCAAAGCCGCCTGCGTGGACTTCCCGGCGCCGTCACCGCCCTCGAAGGCGATGAAAAGTCCGGGGCTGTTGGTGGTCGTCACTGCTCCAGCCTACCGACTTCAGCGGTCCGCGCGTGTCAAAGTACGCTTTCCCCATGAGCCTCACGGAACAGCACGCAGCGTCCCTCTCCGCCGAAACCGTGGTGGTTGCCGCCGGCCGGCCCCCACGTGAGCACGACGAACCTGTCAACGCACCCATCGTGCTGTCCTCGACGTATTTCGGCACGGGAGCGCTGGGCGACGGCGACCGCGGCTACGGCCGCTACGCCAACCCCACCTGGGATCCCTTCGAAGAGGCCCTGGGTCAGCTGGAAGGGTCCGAACTGCCGGGCCTGCTCTACGCCTCGGGCCTGGCAGCCGTGAGCTCCGCACTCTCGCTGCTGCCCGCCGGTGGAGTTCTGGTGATGCCCTCGCACAGCTATGCGGGTTCCATGGTGATGGCCAGCGAGATGGCGCAAAAGGGGTTCCTTGAACTCCGCACAGTGGACATAGCAGACACGGACGCGGTCAAGGAGCAGTTGGCCCCGCAGGGACCGGGTGCGAAGGCAGCCAGGATGCTGTGGCTGGAAAGCCCCACCAACCCCATGCTTGGAATCGCCGACATCCGCGAACTGACCGCAGCAGCCCATGCGGCCGGTGCCATTGTGGTCACGGACAACACGTTTTCCACTCCCTTGGTCCAGCAGCCGCTGGCCCTCGGCTCGGACGTGGTGTTGCACTCGGTGACCAAATACCTGGCCGGCCACTCCGACGTGGTCCTCGGCGCGCTGGTGACCTCAAACCCGGACATCCGGGCGGCGCTGCTGCATAACCGCACCATCCACGGCGGCATCGCCGGCCCGTTCGAGGCCTGGCTGGCGCTGCGCGGACTCCGGACCCTGGCACTGCGCGTGGAACGGTCGCAGGCGTCAGCGGCAGTCCTGGCGGAACGCCTCAGCAAGCATCCCCTGGTCGAAAGTATCCTGTTTCCCGGGCTTCCCACCGACCCCGGGCACGAACGTGCAAAGTCGCAGATGACGGGCTTCGGATCGATCCTTTGCATCCACATCTCACCGGTGGCGGGCCTGAACGGCGCAGACGCCGCGGACAAACTGGTGCGCGCACTCAAGTTGTGGCTGCCCGCCACCTCCCTGGGCGGCGTCGAGTCGCTGATCGAACGGCGCCGCCGGCACGCCGCCGAACCGCTGAGTGTTCCGGACAACCTGGTGCGCCTGAGTGTGGGCATCGAGAATGTTGAGGACCTTTGGGCCGATTTGAAGCAGGCGCTGGACGTACTGGGCGGCTAGGCTTGGACCGTGGACGGTCAAATGATGATTTCTTATGTCGAGCGCGCAGTGTTTTTTGTCCTTGCCCTGGTGGCACTGGGACTGGAGGCGTGGGCGCTGCTGGACTGCGTTCGCCACAAGTCCGCCGCCTTTGAAGCCACCGGCAAGCGGACCAAGACGTTCTGGCTGGCGCTGACCGGCGGCGCAACCCTCATCGGAGTCATCTCCCTCTTCAGCAGCGGCGGCTTATTCGGCACCCTCGGCCTGTTCGGACTGGCTGCCGTCGTGGCGGCTTCCGTCTACCTCGCCGACGTCCGCCCCGCCGTCAAGGACGCCGGGCGCGGCGGCAGCCGGAGCCCCTACGGCTGGTAACCCCCACCGCCCCCTGGCGCCACCGCGTCCCAGTCCACGGTCAGTTCACCCAGGCGCCACCGCGACGGCCCGTCCTGTACCGGCCAGCCGCCGTCGCGAAGTGCCTTGCACATCGCCTGCCAGCGCTGCCTGTTTCCGAACGACGCCAGCGGCGCTGATTCCAGCCAGGCGCGGTCCATGGCCTGCATCAGCCGGTGCACCGGTTCGCCGGGGACGTTGCGGTGGATGAGGGCCTTCGGCAGGCGCTCGGCAATGTCTGAGGGCAGGTCAAAGCTGCCGAACCGCACGGACATGCTCAGCGACAGCGGCCGTTCAGCGTCCAGGGCAATCCACGTCACCCGTCGGCCGATCTCATCGCACGTACCGTCAACAAAAAGGCCGCCGGGGGAGAGCCTGCCCTGGACCAGCCGCCAGATTCCCGCAACGTCAGCCTCTTCGTACTGCCGCAGGACGTTGAAGGCGCGGACCAGGACAGGCTGCCCGGGTACAGGCAGTTCGAAGCCGCCCACCTGGAAGGTCAGTCCGGGCCGTTCCAGCGCCTTGGCTGCACGGACCCGTTCCGGTTCGATTTCGATCCCGCAGACCCGCACGTCCGGCCGGGTGGCGCGGAGGCGGTCAAAAAGTTCGACGGCGGTGGCGGGCGTTGCGCCGTAGCCCAGGTCAACCACCAAGGGGTCTTCGGCCTTGCGCAGCCGCCACGCTTGAGGTCCCGTGAGCCAACGGTCCACCCGGCGCATCCGGTTCGGGTTGGTGGTGCCGCGGGTGACGTTTCCCACCGGCTTGCCACCCCGGTTCTGGGAAGGGCTCACCCGTTCAGCTTTTTGCACCACGGCCCAACCTTATCTTCGTAACGCAAAACGGGCTGCAGCGTGCCTCGGCTAGGATGAAAATCATGACTTACAAGCTGATTCTGCTGCGCCACGGCCACAGCGAATGGAACGCCAAGAACCTGTTCACCGGCTGGGTGGACGTTGACCTTAACGACCAGGGGCGCGAGGAAGCGGCCCGCGGCGGTGAGCTCCTGGTGGAGAACAACATCCTCCCCGACGTCCTCTACACGTCACTGCTCAAGCGCGCCATCAACACGGCGAACATCACGCTGGACAAAGCGGACCGCGGGTGGATCCCCGTCAAGCGCGACTGGCGCCTGAACGAACGCCACTACGGTGCGCTGCAGGGCAAGGACAAGGCCCAGACCCTGGCCGAGTTCGGCGAAGAGCAGTTCATGGAATGGCGCCGCAGCTACGACACCCCGCCGCCGCCCCTGTCGGATGACAGCGAGTTTTCCCAGGCCCGCGATCCCCGCTACGCGGACCTCGGCGACGCCCTGCCGCGCACCGAATGCCTCAAGGACGTCCTGGTCCGCCTCCTGCCGTACTGGGAATCTGACATCAAGGAAGACCTCAAGGCCGGCAAGACTGTCCTGGTCACCGCCCACGGCAATTCCCTGCGCGCCCTGGTCAAGCACCTGGACGGCATCAGCGACGACGCCATCGCCAGCCTGAACATCCCCACCGGGATCCCGCTGGTCTACGACCTCGATGAGAACTTCCAGCCCATCAAGCCGGGTGGCACGTACCTGGACCCCGACGCCGCCGCCGAGGCCATCCTGGCCGTGGCGAACCAGGGCAAGAAATAGGACTCCGCGGGTTCTTCGCCGGGTGCTCTGTCATTCCTCCCTTAGACGCACTCCGGCCGAAGAACTCGCTG
>JBDTQQ010000114.1:0-7021 GCA_039932075.1 Pseudarthrobacter sp.
TCGAGGCCCTGCGCCACCGGGTCATTGCAGACCCCCGCGGTTGGATCGCCCAGCCTGTCCTGCAGCTATCCACGGTGCCCACCCTGGGCGGGGATAAGTTCGGCCCCCGCCACGTGGACCTTCGCCCCTTCGCAGTGAACGACGGCGACGACGTCTGGGTGCTGCCCGGCGGCCTGACCCGCGTTGCGCTGAAGGAAGGCTCCCTGATTGTGAATTCCAGCCAGGGCGGCGGGTCCAAGGACACGTGGGTGCTGGCCGGTTCGCCGCAGGTGCCGGTGGAGACGGTTCCGCGGCCCACGATCTCCATCCGCGAGCGTGTATCTGTATGGCCGGTTGAAAGCAATTGGCGCGACCGCCAGCCGGAGCAGCAGCAGTGAACCGCGGCCTGAAACCGGCACTATTACCACTGGGTTCAAGCCCACAGATTTCGGACGCCCAGGAGGTAGCCGCGAATGCTTAGCCGTATTGCTGAGTCCCTTTTTTGGATCGGACGGTATGTAGAGCGCGCCGACGGTACCGCGCGCATTCTGGATGTGCACCTCGAACGCCTCAACCACCTGCCCATGGATGAGCGCCGCCGCGTTGCCCAGGAACTGCTCGCGGTGATGGGCGCCAGGCCACAGAGCGAAGATTTCGGCCTGCCCGAACTGCTGCATGCCCTGGCCTACGACAAGACCAGCGCTACCTCTATCGCGGGCTCCCTTGGTGCCGCCCGGGAGAACGCGCGGCGAGCCCGCGAGACCGTGTCCTCGGGCCTGTGGGAGAGCCTCAACACCACCTACTACGGGCTGAGCCAGCACCGCAAGGACGTGGTGGGGACGTACCGCTTCTGCAACTGGACCCTGGAACGGACCGCCATGGTCAGCGGTCTGGCCGACACCACCGTGAGCCACGACGAAAGCTGGCTGTTCCTGGTGCTCGGCCGTTCCCTGGAGCGCGCCGATATGACGGCCCGGATGCTCTCCACCCGCGACGTCCTGTCCGCAGGCATGTCCTGGGTGAACATGCTGCGGTGTGCCGGGGCCTACGAATCCTTCCTGCGCACCCGGCGGGCTGCCTTTGGTGACCAGCATGCCGCCGAGTTCCTGCTGTTGGACCGGCTGTTTCCACGTTCCATTGTCTACGCCCTGCGCGACGCCGATGAGTGCCTCGCCAAGCTGGATCCGTCTGCGCAGCGCGTGGGCTTCATCAACGACGCCCGCCGAATCGTGGGCCAGGCCCGCACCTTCCTCGAGTTCCACCGCACGGACGATCTGATGTCCGAACTGCCCGAGCACATGGAACGCGTGCAGAAGGCCGTGGCCCAGGCCTCGGACGCCATTTCCCGTAAGTACTTCAATCAGGCGGACGAACTGGCCTGGGTGGGAGAAGTTTCATGACCAGGCTGAGTATCATCCACACCACGGCGTACAAGTACAACAAACGCGTCACGCTGTCGTACAACGAGGCGCGCATGACGCCCCTGACGGATGCCCAGCAGGTGGTTCTTGAGTCGGTGCTCAAGGTATCGCCCTCGCAGGCGGCCGTGAGCAACTACCGGGATTATTGGGGCACCAGGGTAACCGCGTTCGACATGCAGATGCCGCATGAGCACCTCGAGGTCGTCTCCAACATTACGGTCGAAGTGTACCGGGCAGAAAAGATCCCCTCCGAGGCCGACATCGTTGGCTGGGACGTGCTGGCATCAGAGGAAACCCTGAATTCGTTCAGCGATTGGCTGCCGCAGTCCCAACTCAGCGGACCGGGCGACGAAGTCCTGGGGATTATTCCAGGCGTGGTTGACGGCAAGAACCCGCATGAGGCCGCCATGGCAGTCTTCGAGTGGATGCGTGGCGAGATGACCTACATGTCCGGCTCCACGGCAGTCACCACCAACGCGGAGGAAGCCTGGGGGCAGCGGCAGGGCGTCTGCCAGGACCTTGCGCACCTGGCCATCGGTGCACTGCGCAGCTGCGGGATCCCGGCGCGGTACGTGTCCGGCTACCTGCACCCGAGGTCGACGGCGGCCATCGGCGAGACAGTCGCAGGCCAGTCGCACGCGTGGCTGGAGTTCTGGGACGGTGCTTGGCGTAGCTGGGACCCCACCAACCATAAGCCGGCGGGTGATTTCCACGTGACCGTAGCCAGGGGCCGCGACTACCGCGATGTCCCGCCGCTCAAAGGCATCCTTTCCGGCGGCGGCGGGTCGGCGCTGAGCGTCAGTGTGGACGTCACCCGCCTGGCGTAGGCAGGTCAAGTACACGGATCACTCGGGCGAGGCCTTGGCCGCTCCACTCAGCTGCGTCCACCAGGTCATCGGGGCGGTGACCTTGAACCGGCGTCCGGTCAGTGAGTCAGGGCTGACCCGGATGAAGGTGTCTTTCTTGCCTGCCTGCCAAGGGAACAGGTAGAGCGCAGCGGTGTCCAGGATGCTTTCGGTGCCCTTGATGGCGGCGGCGGGCCCCTTGAGCACCACGCTCCAGGCGAGGCCGCTGACAACATTTACACCGTCGGCTTCCACTGCGACGTGGGAACCTCCGGACGCTGCTGCCAACTTGGTCCCCTGGCCGGTGCGGAAGACGATCGTTCCCCCGTCCACCGTGTAATTGATGGGGAAGATGTCCGGCTGCCCGTCCACGAGGACCGCAAGCCGACCCACGGAGACCGTCCTAAGGAGTTCCCAGCACTCGTGGTGTTCCAGGTTGTGAACTTCAGTAATTGATTCGCTGCTCATGATGCCGAGCCTACGCTGTGCGGCCTGTGTCAGGACAGTGTCCTCCGGCCTACCAGGGGCTGGGCTTGTAATCCTTAAGGAAAACCCCGTACTGGTCCTCGCCGTTCTCGCCCATCACGATCGGATCGTAGACCCTGGCGGCACCGTCCACCAGGTCCAGCGGAGCGTGGAAGCCCTCCTCCATGAGACGGACCTTGGTGAAGTGCGGGCGCTCATCGGTGATCCAGCCGGTGTCCACAGCCGTCATCAGGATGCCGTCGGCGTCCAGCATTTCCTTGGCACTGGTCCGGGTCATCATGTTGAGGGCGGCTTTTGCCATGTTGGTGTGCGGATGCCCCGGGCCCTTGTAGGCCCGGGAGAACTGGCCTTCCATGGCGGAGACGTTCACGATGTACTTCCGGTGTGGAGTGGAACGCTTCATGGCGTCCCGGAGCCTGCTGACCAGCAGGAAAGGGGCAGTGACATTGCAGAGCTGGACCTCGAGCATCTCCAGCGGATCCACTTCGTCCACCACCTGTGTCCAGCTGTTAATGGTGGCAAGGTCCGGCACCAGCCCGCCGGCATCGATCGCGGTGCCTGACGCGATGCGCTCCAGCGAAGCGGATCCCGTGGACAGTGCCAGCGAGGTGATCGCGTCGCCGGCCAGGACCGGATGGTCGGTAACGCTGCCGGCAAGGGCGAGCGGGTGTTTGTCGTGGGCATGGCCAAAGGTCAGCAGCTCCGGGCCGCCGTTGGCGGGTTCCAGTTCTGCGGGCAGCGGTTCGTCTTCGGCGTCCACCAGCGGCTTGTAGGCATTGCCGGAACGTCGCACCGTCTGGGCCGCGTTGTTGATGATGATGTCCAACGGGCCGGCGGCATTCAGGGAATCCGTCAACGCCATGACCTGTGAGGGGTCGCGCAGGTCGATGCCCACAATCCGAAGCCGGTGAAGCCAGTCGCTGCTGTCTTCCATGGCAGCGAAGCGGCGCGCGGCGTCCTTGGGGAACCTGGTGGTGATGGTGGTGTGTGCGCCGTCTCGGAGCAGCCGCAGGGCAATGTACATGCCGATCTTGGCGCGTCCGCCCGTGAGCAGGGCCCGGCGGCCGGTGAGGTCCGTACGGGCGTCCCGCTTGCCGTGGTTGAACGCCGCACACTCGGGGCAGAGCTGGTGGTAGAAAGCGTCCACCTGCGTGTAATGCTGCTTGCAGATGTAGCAGGGCCGGGACCGGATCAGGTGGCCGGCAACTTCACCGGTCGCCGAGGTTGCCAGCTTGTTCCCGCGCGTCTCGTCGTCAATGCGGTCCGGCGCTGCAGTGGCTGTCTGGGCGATGACTGCCCGGTCTGCTTCGGAGATCAGGTCGCGTTTGGTGGCGCGGCGGTGGCGCTTTACTGCCTTGAACATTTTCCCGGTCGCCCGGCGCACCGAAACATAGTCCGGGTGTTCCTCGTCGTAAACGTGGATGGTGTTCAGAACCTTGAGGCAGGCCTGGATTTCCGCAGGCGTCAGCCCGGCTGACAGATCGGGGGAGCTCATTGCCCTAATTTTACAGCCTGCAAGGAGCCCGGCCCAACGGCGGGGGAACCGGGCTCCTGACGGGCTCTACGACTTGGTTGAGTGGCCGTGCATGGAAACGCCGACGGCGGCCGCCTGTACTTCGGCGACCTTGTCCACCGACTCCCGCAACTCGGACCATTTTTCCGTGGCGGCCCGGACTGCGTCCGGCACAACGATCAGGTTAGCCGCGGCCAGGGCGCGCTCCGCCTCGTCCGGCTCGGGGACTTTCTGTCCCTTGGACAGTACGGTGATGCCGGAGTCGGTGACCTTGAAGCCGCGGGCCCGGTCGAGGTCGTGATCGAGGCCGATCGTGGCGCCCGCCGGGACTTTGACGTTTTTGTCGAGGATGGCACGCTTGACGACTGCTCCCGCACCAATGTTCACCTTGTCCATCAGCACCGAGTCGAGCACGCGGCTGGACCTGTCGACAAAGACGTCGTTGGACAGCACGGAGCCTTCCACGATGCCCCCGGAAATGACGGTTCCGCTCGCAACGATCGAATCCAGCGCCGAGCCGACGGTATTGCCTGCGCCGCGGACAAATTTGGCAGGCGGCGAGACGCTCTGCCGCGTGTAGATGGGCCATTCAGAGTTGTAAAGATTGAAAATCGGCATGGGCGAGATGAGGTCCATGTGCGCGTCGTAGAAGGAGTCAATGGTGCCGACGTCGCGCCAGTAGGTGCGGTCACGTTCGGTGGAGCCGGGGATGTCGTTGAGCGTGAAGTCGTAGACACCTGCCTCACCCTGGCTGACGAAGTAGGGGATGATGTCACCGCCCATGTCGTGCTTGGTATCAAGGCGTTCGGCGTCCACATGCAAGGCCTCCACCAGGGCGTCGGCGTCAAAGACGTAGTTGCCCATGGAAGCCAGGAACTGGCTGGGGTCGGCGGCAAGGCCGGGTGTGGTGGCGGGCTTCTCGACGAATGCCGCAATTTTCTGGGAGTCGTTCTGGTCCACTTCAATCACACCGAACTGGTTGGCCATGTTCAGGGGCTGTCGCACGGCGGCCACGGTGGCTTTGGCCCCGCTTTGCACGTGCTGTTCCACCATCTGGGCGAAGTCCATGCGGTAGACGTGGTCCGCGCCAACAACGACGACGATGTCGGGGTTGGCGTCGTGGATCAGGTTCAGGGACTGGTAGATGGCATTTGCGCTGCCCAGGAACCAGCTTTTGCCCACGCGCTGCTGGGCTGGGACGGACGCTACATAGTTACCCAGAAGGTTGGACATTCGCCACGTTTCGGATATATGCCGGTCGAGGCTGTGGGATTTGTATTGAGTGAGGACCACGATTTGCAAATAGCGCGAATTTACAAGGTTGGACAACGCAAAATCGATCAGGCGGTAGCTGCCCGCGAAAGGCACAGCAGGCTTGGCCCGGTCCGCCGTCAGTGGCATAAGCCGGTTTCCCTCGCCGCCCGCAAGGACAATGGCCAGGACTTTTTTGTTTAACGGCATAGTGGTCGCTCCTGTACGCCTTCGTAACTCCCCAAACAGTCCGGCATGCCCGGACTCCTTCACACTAGAACAGATACGGCGGAACGACTACCTTGGGTAACGTGCGAATAGACATTGTGACTAAAGAGTTCCCGCCGGAAATCTACGGTGGCGCCGGAGTCCACGTGGCCGAGTTGAGCAGGGTGCTTAGTAAGCATGTTGACCTGCAGGTTCGCGCTTTCGGGGCCCCCCGGGACGCCGATTACCACGGTGCCGGGGTGACCTCCTACTCAGTTCCCGAAGACCTGGCCTCGGCCAACGCCGCCGTCCAGACCCTGGGCGTGGACCTGCGCATCGTGCCGGACATCGAGGGGGCCGATCTCGTCCACTCGCATACCTGGTACGCGAACATGGCGGGGCATCTGGCGTCACTGCTGCACGGCATCCCCCACGTGCTCAGCGCGCACAGCCTGGAGCCGTTGCGGCCCTGGAAAGCGGAGCAGCTCGGCGGCGGCTACGCGCTCTCCTCCTGGGTGGAAAAGACTGCCTATGAAGCAGCCGCCGCCATCATCGCAGTCTCGGAAGGTATGCGCCAGGACATTTTGCGCAGCTACCCCGATGTTGACCCCGCCAAAGTCAGGGTGGTCCACAACGGCATCGATGTTGAGCTGTGGCGGCGCGATGAAGGCGAAGATGCGGTGCGTGCGCTGGGCATCGATCCGCAGAAGCCAAGCGTGGTCTTCGTGGGCCGGAATACGCGCCAGAAGGGCGTTCCGTACCTGCTGCGCGCGGCCGCCAAGCTGCCTGCCGATGTACAGGTTGTCCTCTGCCTGGGCGCTGCGGACACTCCAGAACTCGCCGCCGAAACCGCCCGCCTCATCGAGGAGCTGCAGCGGCAGCGTACCGGCGTCATCCTCATCGAGCGGATGCTTCCACGCCACGAACTGATCCAAGTCCTTAGCCACGCGACCGCCTTTGCATGCCCGTCGATCTATGAGCCGCTCGGGATTGTGAACCTGGAAGCCATGGCCTGCGGCGCGGCCGTGGTGGCCAGCGCCACCGGGGGTATCCCGGAGGTGGTCCAGCACGGTGAGACCGGCCTTCTGGTTGACCTGGAGCAAGTCACCGACGGCACCGGAACGCCGCTGGACCCGGAGAAGTTCGTGACCGAGTTCGCCGCGGCCCTGACCGAGGTCGTGTCCGATCCCGAGCGGGCGCGAGCCATGGGACAGGCGGGCCGCCGCCGCGCCGAGGAGCACTTCTCCTGGGAGTCGATCACGGAGACCACCCTCGAGGTCTACCGCTCGGTGCTTTCCTAACGCCCCGGCGGTAACTGA
>JBDTQQ010000115.1:0-6983 GCA_039932075.1 Pseudarthrobacter sp.
ATCATCAGCGCAATTGTGATGTCCTTCCAAAAAGACGCCGGGCTCGATCCGGTTACTGGACTGTTCACCGCCGGCGGCCCGGCAGGTATCCAAAACTACGTCAACTGGCTTGCCCAGCAGTGCGCGGCTCCCGGTGGCGGAACAGTTGCATGCCCCCCTGGAACCCTCGGTGGCCAGTTCTGGTCGGCCACGGCCACAACGTTCTTCTTCACGATTGTCACCGTAACGCTCGAGACGGTACTCGGTTTCTGGATGGCTCTCATCATGGCTAGGACATTCCGTGGCCGCAGCCTGGTCCGGGCAGCAGTCCTGGTTCCTTGGGCGATTCCCACTGCGGTTACTGCCAAGCTGTGGCTGTTCATCTTTGCTTTCGAAGGCATCGCCAACAAACTGTTCAACACCACCATCCTTTGGACAGGCAGTGAATGGCCGGCCAAATGGGCTGTAATCATCGCAGACGTCTGGAAGACCACGCCCTTCATGGCGCTGCTCATCCTTGCCGGCCTGCAAATGATTCCCGCCGATGTTTATGAAGCCGCCAAGGTTGATGGTGCCACCACCTGGCAGAGGTTCCGGATGATCACTCTTCCGCTAGTAAAACCGGCGCTCATGGTTGCTGTCCTCTTCCGCACACTGGATGCTTTGCGGATGTTCGACCTTCCGTACATCCTTACGGGAGGAGCCAACAACACCACCACGCTGTCCATCCTGGTCATTAACCAGATCAGGCAAGGGTTCAACGCGGCGGCAGCATTGTCCACGATCACCTTCATCATCATTTTCCTGGTTGCGTTCATATTTGTGCGCTTCCTGGGGGCGAACGTCGTGGAACAAAGCGGCGCCACGGGTAAGGGGAAGAAATGAGCGCCGCGACAGCCGCGACCGACCTCCGGGCGCAGCAGGACAGAGGCCGGAAGGCTGCCCAGAACAAGGAAAAGTGGGCACAGGGCCGCACGTACATCAGCGCCGTCGTCGTCCTGATCTGGTGCCTGGCGCCGGCATATTGGATGGTGGTGACGGCCTTCCGCGACGTGGGCTTCACCTACGACACCTCGATCCTGCCGACCCATGTCACGCTGGAAAATTTCAACACCGCTTTCGACACGTCCTTCGGCAACCACTTCGGGCAGGCACTGCTCAACAGCGTCTTCATCGGCGGCGTGGTAACGGTGGTGTCCCTGCTGATCGGTGTATTCGCCGCCTACGCATTGGCCCGCCTGAACTTCCGGTTCAAGTTCCTGGTGCTCGGCTTTATCCTTGGTGCGTCCATGTTCCCGGGCGTCGCCCTCATCACCCCGCTGTTCCAGCTCTTCACCAACATCGGCTGGATGGGCACCTACCAGGCGCTGATCATCCCGAACATTTCCTTCGTTCTGCCTCTGACCGTCTACACCATGACCTCCTTCTTCCGCGAAATGCCGTGGGAGCTCGAGGAGTCCGCACGAGTGGACGGCTGCACCCAGGGCCAGGCGTTCCGGAAGGTGATCCTGCCCCTGGCCGCGCCGGCTATCTTCACCACGGCAATCCTGGCGTTCATTTCCTCCTGGAATGAATTCCTGATCGCCAGCCAGCTGTCCAGTGATGCCACCCAGCCGGTAACGGTTGCCATCGCAAGCTTCGCTGGCGCCCAACCGAACCAGATCCCTTACACGGCCATCATGGCCGCGGGAACGATCGTTACTATTCCGTTGGTGATTTTGGTGCTGGTCTTCCAGCGCAAGATCGTTGCCGGCCTCACCGCGGGTGCCGTCAAATGAAAGGTGCGGCTGCGGACGGCGAGCACAATCACGGGCTTGTTCGCAGCGAACACCGGCGGGCCCGTTCCGGAGAGGATTTCGACATTATTATCGGATTCCTGGGCTTCTGGGCGGTGGTGTTGCTGGTGGTCACCGTCTGGATGGAAGTCACCGCCCAGCCGGCCCTCGGCTGGGCGGTGGGCCTGCTGGCTTTGCTGGTGGCACTTTATGGAATGGTCCGGCTCCGCCGACGCCTGCCCCCGAGAACCGCCACCCGTAGAAATAGGGGCTGATTGAGAGCTCAGGGCTGGACAGAATAAACTGTTTTGCTGCAGCCGTAACAGCAGGCAGCAAGGATCTGGCAACGCTGGCGAGGGGGGGTACTGTGGCACGCATTACGGAGAGGGCGCAACGTGGCGGCCACAGCGGCGTCAGCATTGAGGACGTGGCTGCAGCAGCCGGGGTGTCCACTGCCACAGTGTCGCGGGCTGTGCGCGGGCTGCCAAGGGTCTCGCCCGCCACCCGGGAAAAGATCCTCGACGTGGCGGCGGCCCTGGGCTACGTAGCGTCCTCATCGGCGTCCGGATTGGCCACCGGCCGCACCAAGACCATGGGCGTCCTGGCTCCTTTTGTGAGCCGGTGGTTCTTTTCCAAAGCCATTGAAGGTGCGGACCGCGAACTTCACGCCAGGCAGTACAACCTGTCGCTCTTCAACCTGGGCGGGCATGGCAGCAACAGGGAGCGCCTTTTCAGCAAGACCATGGTCTACAAACAGATCGACGCCCTGCTGGTCCTCTGTATGGCCCTCACGCCCGATGAGTTGGACCACCTGCAGAAAATCGACATCCCGCTGATTGTGGTGGGCGGCCACGTGGAGGAGTGCGCGTATATAGGGATCGACGACTATGCTGCGTCGTCCACGGCCGTGCGGCACCTGATCGACCTCGGCCACCGGGACATTGCGTTGCTGCACGGTGACGACGAAACGGACCTCAACTTCGACGTACCCCGTGTGCGGATCCTGGCCTTCAAGGAAGTGATGGCCGCCGCGGGGCTCCCCGTCCGGCCCGAGTGGGATGAGTGGGGAGACTTCACACTCCGCAGCGGTCAGGAGGCGTTCAGACGCCTGTGGGAACGGCCCGGTCCCAAGCCCACCGCCATCTTCTGCGCCTCCGATGAAATGGCCATGGGTGTTATCTTCGAAGCCGCGCGGGCAGGGGTCCGGGTGCCGGAGGATCTGTCGGTGGTGGGCATCGACGATCACGATTTCGCCGACGCAATGGGCCTTACCACTGTGAGGCAACGGCCGGATGAGCAGGCGGAGCTGGCCACCAAGATGCTCCTCGACGAACTGAACGGTGTGTCCGGGGCAGTTCGTTCCGCCGTCGCACCCCACAAGCTCATCGTCAGGCGGACGACGGCGGCGCCCCCTTCCTAAGGCAGCACACTCCGGCCCGGGATTGGGAGACCCGTGGTCAGGAGGCGCGCGCGAGCTGCCGGATGGGGATCCAGCGGGAGGCGAGCCGCCGGTAGGCCGCCGCGGCACCAGTCATGTCCCCCTCGGCGAGGCACTCGATGCCCAGACGGATGTCCATGGGCGACTCATCCGGGTACACCTTGTCCGCCACGGCACCGTAGTCGAGCTCCACCATGGAATTGACGTGGAACGTCTCCAGCCACTCGGTCAGCTGGGCCAGGTCATCCAGCATGTCCAGGTCGGGGGCGGCCAGGGCCAGGTTTGCCACCGCGTAGCGTGCCCGCTCCATGGCCTCGGTGATGGGAGCCCACACCCTGACCGTGAGGATCCGCCCGCCGGATTCCACTACATCCTTGTGGTCGCCCTCGGCAAACAGCGAGAACCAGCTGAAGGGTATGCCCCATGTGGAGGCGCGGGTATGCACACGGATGCTGCCGTCACGGGCCTTGACCTGGTCGATCCGTTCCTGGTGTTTGTCCCGCTGTTCCTCCGGAATCAACATCTCAGCCAGCGGACCGTGGATCCCTTCCATCAGGGCGTTGGCGGCGAGACCGGCGCGCAGGACCAGCTGGCTCGGACAATAAAGCAAAACACGCTCGGCACCGCCCATAGGGGACGCACCACCCGAGCTGGCGGCAGCACCGGCGTCGGACGTTCCTGCCTCCGGGACTCCTGCCGGCGGAGCGGCGTGACGCGGTGAACCTGGAGCGTTGGTCACCCTGACCAAGTCCGTTCGCCCCGTCGGGAAAGGGTCCCCTCCGGCGCGGGTAATCCGGCCCAGCGAAGCCAGCAGCTCGGCGTTTTCCACCGCGGCCCGTGAAGCGGCGCGTGCGCCGGCGGCCCGGATGGCTTCCCGTTGTCCCTCGGGGAAGGCTTCCAGCGGTTCGTAGACCCGGAGCGTTGAGGAGAATGGCAGGCCGGCCTGGCCCCGGTAGAGGTTTCCCGTCACGGCAGTTTCCCTTCCCGGGCCCCGGCAGCGGCCATCAGTCGGCCAGTTCCACAATGACGGGGGCGTGGTCCGAGGCGCCCTTGCCCTTGCGTTCCTCGCGGTCGATGGACGCGCCCGTGACCCGGGCGGCCAAGGCGGGGGAGCCCAGCACAAAGTCGATGCGCATGCCTTCCTTCTTCGGGAACCGCAACTGGGTGTAGTCCCAGTAGGTGTAGACGCCGGGCCCGGGCGTGTACTCGCGTGCCAGGTCCTTGAACCCGGCCTCTTCAAACGCGTGGAAAGCAGCGCGTTCCGGCGGGCTGACGTGGGTGTAACTGTTATTGACGAAAAGGTCGATGTCCCAGACGTCGTCGTCGAACGGTGCAATGTTCCAGTCGCCCATGAGCGCAACCTGGGCGTCGGTGCTCGAGGTGACCAGGCTCTGGGCATGGTCCCTGAGGGATTCGAGCCATTTGATCTTGTACGGCATGTGCTCGTCGTCGAGGGAGCGGCCGTTGGGAACATACAGGCTCCAGATCCGGACACCGCCGCACGTGGCTGCCATGGCACGGGCCTCCTGGACAGGGTCCTTGCCGGCTTTGCCGAACGGGGGCTGGTCCAGGAACGTGCGCTCCACGTCTTCCAGTCCAACCCGGGATGCGATGGCCACACCGTTCCACTGGTTGACGCCGAAGTGGGCCACCTCGTAACCCATGCGTTCGAACAGCTCCCAGGGGAAGTTCTCGTCCTTGCACTTGGTTTCCTGGATGGCCAGGACGTCGCAGTCACTGCGCTGCAGCCAGGCCTCGACACGGTCGGCGCGGGCACGGAGGGAGTTCACATTCCAAGTAGCAATCTTCACAGTCCCTAACTTACCTTGGCTGTGCAGGTGCGGGGAAAGCCCTGACGCGGCATCCGCCCCCGCACTGTTTCGCGGGCCAGGCAGTCCTTGAGCCCCGGAGCTTCAGCCTTTCAGCCCCGGAAAATCTGCGTCCGAGTACTCAATTCCAAAGCCGGCACCCGCTTTCGCCGGGGTCTTTCCTGCAGACTTTCCTGCCGGCTCCCGGGTGCCGGTGCCGTGCCTGGCTTCCTCGCGTTGCCGCAGCTCCACACGGCGGATCTTGCCCGAGATGGTCTTGGGCAGCGCCGCGAATTCGAGCCTGCGGATGCGCTTGAAAGGTGCCAGGTGCTCACGGCAATACCGCAGGATGTCCTCCGCCAACTCGGGACCCGGCTCCAGCCCCGCCACCAGAACCACGTAGGCCTTCGGCAAGGAGAGTTTGAGCGCGTCCGGCGACGGCACCACCGCGGCCTCGGCCACTGCGGGGTGTTCCAGAAGCACGCTCTCCAGTTCGAACGGCGAGAGCCGGTAGTCCGAGGACTTGAAGACGTCATCGTCCCGGCCCACGTAGGTGATGGTTCCCCGTTTGTCCCGGCTGGCCATGTCGCCCGTGTGGTAATAGCCACCGCGGAACGCATCCGCGGTCTTGGCTGCGTCGCCGTAGTAGGACTTCATCAGGCCGACGGGCCGGTGGTCAAGCCGGAGGCACAGCTCGCCGTCGTCCGCTTCCTCCCCCGTGTTGGGGTCCACGAGCACCACGTCGTAGCCGGGCAGTGGTTGCCCCATGGCGCCGATGGTTACCGGCTGGCCTGGTGTGTTGGCCACCTGAACCGTGCTTTCGGTCTGACCGAAGCCGTCGCGGATTGTCTGGCCCCAAGCGCGCTGCACCTGGTCGATCACCTCGGCGTTCAGCGGCTCACCGGCCGAAACCACCTTGATGGGCGGAGTCTTCAGCAGTTTCAGGTCCGCCTGGATCAGCATGCGCCACACCGTGGGCGGGGCGCAGAAGCTGGTGACGCCTTCACGGTCCATCTGCTCCATCAGGGCACGGGCATCGAACCGTTCATAGTTGTAGACAAAAACACACGCCTCCGCGATCCACGGGGCGAAAAAGTTGGACCACGCGTGTTTGCCCCAGCCGGGGGATGCGACATTCAGGTGGACGTCACCCGGCTCCAGTCCGATCCAGTACATCGTGGACAGATGCCCCACCGGATACGACGTATGCGTGTGCTCCACCAGCTTGGCCTTGGACGTGGTCCCGGACGTGAAATAAAGCAGGAGCGTCTCATCCGCCCTGGTGGGGGAGTCGGGTTCGAAGGTGGCTGGCGCCGTCGTCGAGTCCGCGTACTGAAGCGCTGTAGTGGTAGCGCCGGGCGCGGGTGCGCCGGTGTTGGTGGTTGCTGTTTGTCCGTCTGTGCCGCGCTCGCCGATCTCAATCAGGCGGTAGTTGCCGGGAACGCCGGCGAATTTGCCGATGTTTGAATGTCCGACGGCGGCCCAGCCCGCCTCGCCGCGCTCCACCCGTTCGGCCAGGTCCGCGGGGCCCATCAGCGTGGTGGTGGGAATCAGGACGATGCCGAGTTTGATCCCCGCAAGCATCAGCTCCCAAAGCTCCACCTGGTTGCCCAGCATCACGATCATCCGGTCTCCCCGGCGCATCCCCTGGCTCCGCAACCAGGCGGCAACCTGGTTTGACCGCGCGGCGAGGTCGGCGAAACTCCGGCGCGTAGCCGAGCCGTCCTGCTCAACGATCACGAGGGCGGGGTTGTTGGCCTTCGCAGGATCGGCGGCGATCTGATCGAACCAGTCGAGGGCGAAATTGAATTCCGAAAACTGTGGCCATCGGAACTCACGCCTGGCGCGGTGGTAATCGGAACGGAGTGCCAGCAGGTGGTCCCGTGCTTCCCGGAAATCATCGGTCACTGACAAGGAGAGACCTTTCGCCACGTGATGCCCATCACTAATACCCAACCCTTGCAATATACTAGGACATCCAAG
>JBDTQQ010000116.1:0-6982 GCA_039932075.1 Pseudarthrobacter sp.
AGGTCGCCGCGGACGCCAACAACTCCGGCCACACCTACCCGGACCAGTCGCTCTACCCGGCCAACTCGGTGCCGACGGTGGTCCGCCGGATCAACAACGCGCTGCTCCGCGCCGACCAGATCGAGTTCTCCGAAGGCATCCAGACCGTCGAGGACTGGATGGTCCCGATCATCGCCGACGCCGAGGCCGGCTTCGGCGGCCCGCTCAACGCCTACGAGCTGATGAAGTCCATGATCCAGGCCGGCGCCGCCGGCGTGCACTGGGAAGACCAGCTCGCCTCGGAGAAGAAGTGCGGCCACCTCGGCGGCAAGGTGCTGATCCCCACCCAGCAGCACGTCCGCACCCTGAACGCCGCCCGCCTGGCAGCCGACGTCGCGGGCACCCCGTCCGTGGTCATCGCCCGCACGGACGCCGAGGCAGCCACCCTGATCACCTCCGACGTCGATCCCCGCGACCAGGAATTCGTCACCGGGGAGCGTACCCCGGAGGGCTTCTACAAGGTCCGCAACGGCATCGAACCCTGCATCGCCCGCGCCAAGGCCTACGCCCCCTACTCCGACCTCATCTGGATGGAGACCGGCACCCCGGACCTGGAACTGGCCCGCAAGTTCGCCGAAGCCGTCAAGGCCGAGTTCCCGGACCAGATGCTCTCCTACAACTGCTCGCCGTCGTTCAACTGGCGCAAGCACCTCGACGACGCCACGATCGCGAAGTTCCAGCGCGAACTCGGCGCCATGGGCTTCACCTTCCAGTTCATCACCCTGGCCGGCTTCCACGCCCTGAACTACTCGATGTTCGATCTCGCCCACGGCTACGCCCGTGAAGGCATGAGCGCCTACGTCGAGCTGCAGGAGAAGGAATTCGCCTCCGAGTCCCGCGGCTACACCGCGACCAAGCACCAGCGCGAAGTGGGCACCGGCTACTTCGACGACATCGCCACCGCGCTCAACCCGAACGCATCCACCCTGGCCCTGGTGGGATCCACCGAAGAAGGCCAGTTCCACTAATTCTTTCCCCCTTTCCCACCCGTTGCTCTATCACTTTTGGTCCTCATCCGACTGTTTTGACGACCAAAAGTGATAGAGCAACGGGGTATTCAAGGAGAATTCCCATGAACACCTTCACTGACAACTTCACGATCAACGGAATCACACTCACTGCGCAGCCCATTTGCCGGCAGGACGAGGTTCTTACTCCGGATGCTTTGGAGTTTGTCGCAAAACTGCACCGGGCCACGGCCGAGCGCCGGCAGGAACTGCTGCAGGCACGCCGGACCCGGCGGGCCGAGATCGCTGCCGGCCAGGATCCCCGGTTCCTGCGGGAAACCGAGGACATCCGCAACGACCCGTCCTGGCGCGTCGCTCCCCCGGCACCGGGTCTGGAGGACCGCCGCGTCGAAATCACCGGGCCGGTGGATCAGAAAATGACCATCAACGCCCTGAACTCCGGAGCCAAGGTCTGGCTCGCAGACATGGAAGACTCTTCCACCCCCACCTGGCGCAACGTCATCAAGGGCCAGCTGAACCTCACCGACGCCCTCGAACGCCGGATCGACTTCACAAGCCCCGAGGGCAAGGAATACAAGCTCCGCCCCGCCGGTGAGCTGCCCACCATCGTGGTCCGCCCTCGCGGCTGGCACCTGCCCGAGAAACACATGATCATCGGCGGCGCCGCCGTGGCCGGCGGCATCGTGGACTTCGGCCTGTACTTCTTCCATAACGCCCGCCGCCTCCTGGCCCAGGGCAAGGGCCCGTACTTCTACCTGCCCAAGATCGAAAACCACCTCGAAGCACGCCTCTGGAACGACATCTTCATCCAAGCGCAGGACCTGCTCGGCATCCCGCAGGGCACCATCCGCGCCACTGTGCTGATCGAAACCATCACCGCAGCGTTCGAAATGGAGGAGATCCTCTACGAACTGCGCGACCACGCCTCGGGCCTGAACGCCGGCCGCTGGGACTACATCTTCTCCCTGATCAAGAACTTCCGTACCCGCGGCCCCCGGTTCGTCCTGCCGGACCGCGCCCAGGTGACCATGACCGCACCCTTCATGCGCGCCTACACCGAACAGCTGGTCCGTGCCTGCCACAAGCGCGGCGCCATGGCCATCGGCGGCATGGCAGCAGCCGTCCCCAACCGCAAGGACGAGGCTGCCAACACCAACGCCTTCGAGAAGGTCCGTGCGGACAAGACCCGCGAGGCCAACGACGGCTTCGACGGCTCCTGGGTGGCCCACCCGGACCTTGTGCCCGTCTGCCGCGAAGTGTTCGACACCATCCTCGGCGACCGGGCCAACCAGCTGGACCGCACGCGCGAGGACGTCACCCCCGATGACCGCGCCCTCATCAACCTGGCCGCCACGACGGGCACCATCACCGAACAGGGCATCCGGAACAACATCGAGGTAGGCATCCGCTACATCGAATCCTGGCTGCGCGGAAACGGCGCCGTCGCCATCCACAACCTCATGGAAGACGCCGCCACCGCCGAAATCTCCCGCTCCCAGCTCTGGCAGTGGATGTTCGCCTCCGCCATCACCGACCACGGCGAAATCATCACCCACCACTGGATCGAGGAACTCCTCGACGAAGAGTTCACCCGTCTGGAACGCTTCGACGGCGACCGCTTCGAAGACGCCCGCGACATCTTCGAAGAAGTCACCCTCAGCCAGGACTTCCCGTCCTTCCTGACCCTCCCCGCCTACGCCCGCTACCTCACCGAAGCACGCGAAAAGGCAACCCAGGAAGAGCTCGCCGCGGCCTAACGCCGCACCAGATTTCCGTCCGCCGGGCAGGCACGCCCTTCGCAACAGGCACCCCGAGATCCGGGAAGCCGGCCCGGCGACGGAACACCCCTTTTTGAGCAACGAGACGACGGACAGGTCTGCCGCTGGACCACCGCACCCCGCGTGATCCACGGACGCTCTCTCACCTAATGCAATAAAACGGCCGACGCTCTCTCACTTTCCTCAAGACAGTGAGAGAGCGTCGGCCGTTAAGCCGCATTAAGTGAGAGAGCGTTGGAGGGGAGCGGGAGAACGGGCGACGGCGGGCGGCGGGCGGCGGGTCAGCGCCCCTTCGGCACCAGGCGCACGGAGGCGGTGGTGCAAACGAAGAACACCAGCGTGGACGCCAAAACCAGCAGCAGCGCCGGCGTCCAGGACCCCGTGGCGTTGTGGACGAACCCCACCAGCGGCGGCGCCACGGCGGCAAAGCAGTAACCGAGCCCCTGAACCGTGGCGGACATCCGGCCGGCCGAGGCCTGGTCCTTGGCCAGTTTGATGATTGCGATGAAGATAATGGTGATGCCGCCGCCCTGCGCAATGCCACCGGAAATGGACCACAGCCACCACTGGTCCGGGGCCAGCATCAGCCCGGCGGGCACCGCCGTCCACATCAGTCCCAAGGTGACCGCTACCGTCGTCGTACTGAAGTATTTGGCGGCGAAGGGAACGCCCAAGCCGCCAACGATGGCGAAGATCTGGAACAGCGAGGACCCCGCGCCTGCGGCGGATGCGGACATGTCCAGCTCGTCGTTGAGGTAGCTCGGCAGCCACGCTGTCACCGCGTAGTAGGAGAACGCCTGCCCGGTGAAGCCTGCAGTCAGGCCGGCGGTGATCCAGCCGGACCCTTTGACTGCCGGATGCACTTCCCCGCCGTTTACCGTTGCGTCTGAGGGGACAAAGGCCGCGCGGGGGCCCACCGCCAGGGTCCAGAAAACGATGGCCACCACGGCAAGGATGCCCACGGACGCCAGGGCCACCCGCCAACCCGCAAGCTCGGCAAGTGGCGCGGTCACCATCGAGGTCAGGAACGAGCCGACGTTCAGCGCTGCCGTATAGACGCCCATGGCGGTGCCCTGCCGCATCGGCGAGAAGTCCCGGCGGACGATCAGCGGCACGGCGATGTTGCCGACAGTGATGGCCAGGCCGATGATGACCGTTCCCGCGATCACCAGCGCCGCCCCGCCTGCTGAACGGACAATAACGCCCGCCAGCACGCCAAGGATGGTCAGGGTTACGGCGAATTCCGCACCGAATTTCCGGGCTGTCAGGGAAGCCAGCGAGGCTGCCGCGGCGAAGCACAGCACCGGGATGCTGGTCAGCAGTCCCAAGACGACCGGTGAGAACCCGAGTTCGGCCTGGATCACGTCCACCACCGGCGGGACGGCCACGAAAGGTCCGCGCAGGTTCAGTGCCAGCAGGCCGATGCAGGCCAGCAGAATCCACGCCTTGGGAACTTTGGCCAGGAACTGTCCGCTCATACGGTGACGCCGGGGTATAAAAATGATTTCATCACCCCCATTGCTATCACGACTCACCATCTGGGAGTTTTTGTCCAGATAATGCGCCCTAGAATGACGGAACTGGCATTATCTGGACAAAACCTGAGCAGCCCGCTTCTCCGGACGAAGGAACAGACATGCAGCAACGGCTCGCCATCCTTGACGACTACCAGGACGTGGCGCACGGCTTCGCCGACTGGTCCTCCCTGCAACGGTCCGGCGTGTCCACGTCCGTCTTTCGGGAGCCATTCCAGTCGGAGGACGCCCTCGCAGCGGCGCTGGCCGGTTTCCAGATCGTCGTGGCCATGCGGGAGCGGACCCCCTTCCCGCGTTCGGTGCTGGAGCGGCTCCCCGGCCTCAAACTCCTGGTGACCACCGGCATGGCCAACGCCGCGATCGACGTTGCCGCGGCGGACGAATTCGGCATCACCGTCTGCGGCACGCCGGGCTCCCCCACCGCCGCCCCCGAGCTGACGTGGGCGCTGCTGCTGGCACTGGCCCGGAACCTTCCGGCCGAGGAGAACTCGCTGCGGGCCGGCACGTGGCAAACGTCTGTTGGGATGGAACTCTCGGGCAAGACCCTGGGCGTGGTGGGCTTGGGTAACATCGGGCGCCGGATCGCCGCGTTCGGGCAGGCATTCGGTATGGAGGTGCTTGCGTGGAGCGAGAACCTGACCGAGGAGACCGCCGCCGACGTCGGAGCCCGGAAGGTCAGCAAAGAGGACCTTTTCAGGAATTCCGACGTCGCCACCCTCCATCTGCGCCTGTCTCCCCGTTCCGAGGGGACAGTGGGTGAGCGGGAACTGCGGCTCCTTGGCCCGGAAGGGCTGTTGGTGAACACATCCCGCGGTCCCCTGGTTGAGCAGGACGCCCTGGTGCGCGCACTGAACGACGGCTGGATCCGGGGAGCAGCCTTGGATGTGTTTGACATCGAGCCCATCCAGGCGGCCCATCCACTCCTCAGCACCCCCAACACGGTGCTCTCCCCGCACCTCGGATACGTCACGCAGGAAAGTTACCGTGAGTTCTACGGGGGCGCGTTTGAGGACGTCAAAGCCTGGCTTGAAGGTTCACCGGTGCGGGTGATTACGGCACCGTGACCCCTGGCTGAATCCGCCTAGCCGGCCGCCTGGATGGTGGACTCGATTGCCGCAGGGGACAACACGTAATGCGTCACCATCTGGCTGGCCCCGAAGATCGCTGCCTGGTCCCCGGCCACGGACAGCGCAATGCGCAGGTGGGTGGTCGCCAGGGGCAGCGAGCGCCGGTACACCACTTCGCGGACACCAGCCATCAGATGCTCCCCGGCCTGCCCCAGGCTGCCGCCGATGACAATGACTGAGGGATTGAGCAGGTTCACCGCCATGGCCAGGACGTCTCCTACGTCGCGTCCTGCCTGGCGCAGGGCCTGGATGGCCTGCAGGTTGCCGTCGCTGACCAGCCGCAGAACATCGCTGCCCTTGCGGGCCGGTACACCGTGGCGTTCCAGTTCCGCCGCCACGGCCGGCCCGGATGCCAGCGCCTCCAGGCACCCATAGTTCCCGCACCGGCACAGCACGTCGTCGCCGCGGGGCACACGGACGTGGCCCAGGTCACCGGCCGTTCCGTTGGCGCCGCGCTGCAGCTCGCCATTGCTGATGATCCCGGCGCCGATGCCGGTGGCAACCTTGATAAAGAGGAAATTCTCGTGATCGGGCCAGTGCGCCGTGCGCTCACCGAGCGCCATGATGTTCACGTCGTTGTCCACGAGCACCGGGACGGGCAGGGACCGCTGGACGTAGCGGACGACGTCGAACCCGTCCCACCCGGGCATGATGGGCGGCTTCACGGGACGGCCGGTGGCGTGCTCAACTGGGCCCGGCAATCCGATTCCCACTCCGGCCAGGTCCCGGATGCTCCGTCCTGCCTCAGCCAGTACCGCCAGTCCTTCGGCAGCCACCGTGTCCAGCACCGTTTCCGGACCGGCCGCCACATCCTGCGCCAGCCGCCGTTCGGAAAGGACGTTCCCGCCCAAGTCGGTGACCGCGACGATCACGTGCGTCGCACCGACGTCGACCGCCAAAACTGAGCGGGCAGCCGGGTTGAAGGCAAAGCGCGACGGCGGCCTGCCGCCGCTGGAGCTCGCCTCGCCTGCGGGGCTCACCAGGCCGGAGGAGATCAGCGCGTCGATACGCGCGGCCACCGTGGACCGCGCCAGCCCGGTGGTCAATGCCAGTTCGGCGCGGGTGCGGGCCTTGCCGTCGCGGAGCAATTGGAAAAGGTCGCCGGCACGGGAAAGACTCCCGGCACCATCGGGCGCGGCGTCGGAGCCGGCGGCGACGCCAGTCTCTTTCCCGGACATTGGACTCATGAATCAGTGATAGCACGAAGGTCTTCTGCGTGTCACGCCGTCGGAAGAACGTCAGCAACTTTTCAACTTTTGCTTGACGCTCGTCAAAAGTCCTTCTACCTTGATTGTGAGCGGTGTCACTGAACCAGGCACCAGCGGATCACGTTCCAGCTATTACAAAGAGGTAAGCAACTTGTCGAGCCAAGCAGATGGATCACCGGCTCTCATCGGCGTCGGCATTCTCGGCGCGGGACCCGTCACCCAGGCGATCCATCTGCCCTCCCTCGCACGCTTGGGCCACCTTCTGGAGGTCCGTCACATCATGGACGTCGACCCCCTGGTGGCAGAAGCAGTGGCCGGTCGGGCGGG
>JBDTQQ010000117.1:0-6965 GCA_039932075.1 Pseudarthrobacter sp.
GTGTGGTCCCCGCCGAGCGTCACCAACTTGCTCCCGGCAGCCGTAAGGTCCAGGGCGTTCTGCTGGATGGTTTCGATGGCTTCTTTGATGTTGAACGGGTTCACCGCCATGTCGCCGGCGTCGGCCACCTGCACGTTTTCGAACGGACTGACGTCCCAGGCCGGATTGTAGGGACGCAGCAGGCGGCTGGCCTCCCGGATGTGATTGGAACCGAACCGCGCGCCGGGCCGATACGAGACCCCGGAGTCGAAAGGCACACCTACCACTGTCACGTCTGCCTGGACCACCTGGTCCAGGCGCGGCAGGCGGGCGTAGGTGGCGGCTCCCGCGTACCGCGGGATGCGGGCAGAATCGATGGGGCCGAGGTTTCCATTGGCTTCGATGCGCAGCTCTTTCACGGCGGGCCTCCTTCAGGGATTGATCTGTGACAGCCATCATAAACCCTGGTTAACCCCTGCGCATCAAATGTTTACACGGGGACTGGCGGCGGAGCCGGCGGTTCTTCAGCATTCGGCACACCCCGCTCGTTCCAGCCCGGTTGCCTCCCGGACGTTGCCGGAGCCTGAGCTTGCCTTGCCGGAAACTCGGGCTTTGTGCGGCTCGCCGAGCCAGCCCGAGTGGACAAACCGGGCAGGAAGGCACAAGACCGGCGCTTCAAGCTATCCACATAGGGACTGTTGGGCCTCCCCGACGACACGCCTGACGCATCCAATGAGTCCATGGACATTTTCGACCACCTTAAACAAGCCGGCGGAGTGGCCCGTACCGCCCAACTACTGAGCGCCGGATACTCCCGGCGCGACATCGAGCGATTAAGAGGCCGGGGTGCGACACAGCCACGGCGGGGAATCTTCCTCGCACCGGGCTGCGATCCAGACCTTGCTGCAGCCGTCCGCCACAACGGGCGTCTGACCTGCGCCAGCGCCGCTCGACACTACGGGCTGTGGCTCCGAACCCCGCCGCCCCGGCTGCATCTTGCCTGCAATCACGGCCACGGCACGGGGTTTGTGCGGCATCGGACCGTCCGCTTCGACAGCCATCCTTTCTTACCACTAGCTGCTGTGGAAGACGTCGCATTGCATGCCCTGATATGCCTCGAACCGCCGTCGTCCACCGCCATGGCAACCTCGGCGATCCGGCTGCACGGGGTGCCGCTCGATTTGCTCAGGTGCCAGTTGAGCGGGGACCGGTCGGCACCAGTCCGCCGGGCACTGCAGGAGCTGGATCTGCGCGCGGAGTCCATCGTGGAAGTCGACGCGCAGTACCTCTTCCGGTGCAACGGCATCGATTTCGAAACCCAAGTGCAGCTTCCAGGCATAGGCCGGGTGGACTTCCTGTTGGCCGGATTCCTGATCGTGGAAATCGACGGGTTCGCGTTCCATTCAAAACGTGGCGACATGCTGCGGGACCGCCACAGGAACAACACGTCAACAGTCCAAGGCTTCGCCGTCCTGCGCTACATGCCGGAGCACATCTGGTTCAACCCGGAGCAGGTTCTGGCCGAAATCCGGGCTGTGCTTAGGAGTCGGACCGGGCCGGGGACATAAGCCTCTGCCTTCCAGCCCAGTTAGTCCGCCTCGGCTGCTCTGAACCGACGCCGCGCCCCCGCCCCAACCCCCGCCGCCGCTTCGAACGCGGCAACAAACTGGGCTGGAACGCACGCGGGCCCCAAGAAAGGAGAAGCTACCGGCTGGCCGCAGGCACCAGGACCCAGAGAACCTCCACCGGCTCGTCAGTCGGATTGACCCACGTATGAGGTTCGCGGCCGGGGAAGGTCACGGTGTCGCCGGTGGTGAGCTCGAATTCCTCGTTCGTCATGATCAGGCGGATGTGGCCCTTGATCACATGCAGCACATCGACATCGCAGTCCACTGCATAAAGTTCAGCTTCTCCCCGGCCGTGCGGCCCAATGACGGCCTGGATGATCTGGATGCGCCGTTCGGACCGGGCAGTCAGCAGCCGCTCCACGATGCCTTCGCCACCCAGAGAGATCCGGGGCCCTTCATCCTGCCTGGTCAGGTGCGTTTCGGGGGCAGCGAACAGGTCCCCAATGGAGATGGACAGGACCTGGCACAGGGTCACCAACGACGCCACGGAGGGAGAGGTGAGATCCCGCTCCACGCGGCTGAGAAAACCCTTGGTCAGGCCTGTGGCATCCGCAACCTGCTCGATGGTCAGACGCTGCGACTGCCGGGCGGCACGGATTCTGGACCCGATGGCCACCGGAACGTTGCTCGGTTCTACTGGCAGTGCCTTCATGTGCGGACCTTTCGTGGCCGGCGGTCCGGCCCCATCTCTGGAGCAATCCTAGTGGTCAACCGCGGTCATCACGCGGCCGGCACCGCGTCAAACAAACAGCGTCAACAAAACAGCGTCAAACAAACAGCGTCCAGCAACAGCACGCGCACGACGGCGGCACTTCCGGTTCCGTATCACCGAAACCGAAAGTGCCGCCGTCGTCCGTTTCTCTTCAGTTACCTATTCAGTTCCGCGGAATTCGTCATCATCCAGGGGAACCACGCGCTCCTCGGCGTCCTCTTCCACAGGGGGCATCGGGACCACCACTTCTTCAGAGTCCAGGAATTCGTCCTCGGCGTCCCAATCGTCCTCGCTGACGGGGACGTCCTCGGCGTAGTCGTACGCTGGATCCGCTTCAACTGCCTCAAGGTGCGGCATGTCCGGTTGGTGTCCGGCGGTGTTCATGATTCAACCTCCGTTTGATCGCCTGACGTGCTCATTGTGGTGGCGCCAATGGGCTCCACACCTTCATCAGAGCACCGCCGGCCGGCCCGGTCAAGGGCCGTTGGAACCACCTCAGGAGCGGCCCGTGATGGGGCAAATTTTAAGGGAACCCGAAACTATGCAGTGAGGTCTGCCAGCCGAAAATCCGCGGAATTACGAGCTAAGCTGGCTCTGCAATGGGGCCGAACCATGCCCGATCCAGCACAGGAGTCCCCGTGTCTCACCCCACCAATTCAAGCCCAGCCCAGCCCTCCCCCGACGCGTTTCCGGAAACCAACAAGCCCTCCCCGGCCGACCTCCGCCGGTGGCGCCAGTACCTGGCGGATGAACGCGCAGAGGCCGCTGTCTACCGCGATCTGGCACAGAACCGCGAGGGTGAAGAGCGCGACATCCTGCTGGCCCTGGCCGAAGCCGAAGGCCGGCACGAGGCACACTGGCTCCAGCTCCTCGGTGAGCACGCACACAAGTCCCGGCCGGCGTCCCTCCGCAGCCTGCTCCTGGGCTTTTTGGCGCGCCACTTTGGTTCCGTCTTCGTCCTGGCCCTGGCCCAGCGCGCAGAAGGCCGCTCCCCCTATGCCAAGGATCCCAACGCCACCGACGCGATGGCCGCCGACGAACAGATCCACGAGGAAGTGGTCCGCGGCCTGGCCACCCGGGGCCGCAACCGGCTCGCCGGGACCTTCCGGGCCGCCGTCTTCGGCGCCAACGACGGCCTGGTCAGCAACCTCTCACTCGTCGTGGGCATGGCCGCCTCCGGCGTAGCCAGCAGTGTGGTGCTCCTCAGCGGCATAGCAGGACTCCTGGCCGGGGCCATGTCCATGGCAGCGGGAGAGTTTGTTTCCGTGCGCTCCCAGCGGGAGCTGCTGGCAGCAACCCGGCCCACCCAGATCACCCTTGCCGCAGCCCCGAAGCTGGACCTCGAACACAACGAGCTCCTGCTCGTCTATCTGGCGCGCGGCATGTCCCGCGAAGCAGCCGAGCACCGGGTTGCCGAACGCATGGGCCTGCTCAGCTGCGACTGCGATCCCAGCTTGTCCCTCCAGCCCGAGCTCCCCGAGACGGAGGACCAGCATGAAGCCGTGGGCACCGCGTGGGGTGCTGCCCTGTCCAGCTTCTGCTTCTTCGCCTCCGGCGCCGTGGTCCCCATCCTGCCGTTCCTGTTCGGCCTGACCGGACTGACTGCGCTGGTGGTGGCCGGCGTGCTCGTGGGGCTGGCACTGCTGGTGACCGGCGGAATCGTTGGGCTGCTGTCCGGGACGTCGCCACTGAGCCGCGGCCTGCGTCAGCTCGCCATTGGCCTCGGGGCCGCCGCCGTGACCTACGTGCTGGGACTCGCCTTCGGCACTGTGGTGGGCTAGCGCAGGCTGGTCAGCCGCCCAGCACTGCGAGCGCGTCAGCCACGCTGTCCACGAGGAATATCCGGTCTGCCATTGGCCGGCCTGTGGCCAGTTTCTGCAGCATCGGCCAAGCGGGTAATTCCTGCTCCCAATGGCGCCTGCCAACCAGCACCACGGGCGTGACCGCTTCGCGGGCGCTGTAGTAGTTTTCGCAGGCGTCCTGGAAGATTTCCTGCACCGTACCCGCTGCTCCCGGCAGGAAGATGACTCCGCCGTCGCAAAGTTCCAGCAGGATCGCCTCGCGGATTGAATTGGCGAAGTACTTGGCGATATGCGTGGCGAAGTAGTTGGGCGGCTCATGCCCGTAAAACCAGGTGGGGACACCCAACGAGGGGGTCCCGTTCGGATAACGTTCGACGACGGCGGCTGCCTCGCGTGCCCACGCGGACACCGAGGGCCGGAAGCCCGGGACGGTTCCGAGCCCGGCCAGCACATCCTGGAACCCCGCATCCGATATCCGGCTGAGGTACGCGCCCAGGTTGGCGGCCTCCATGGCACCCGGACCGCCGCCTGTAGCCACCAGCCGACCGGCTTGGGCGAGGAGCCTGCCCAGCTCTGCGGCCTGGGCGAATTCAAGGGTGCCGCGGCGGGCTGTGTGGCCGCCCATCACCCCCACGGTGGTCTCGCCGGCGCGGAGATCCGACCGCATGAACTCGTCCAAAGCGTCGCCGATGGCGTGATCGTGCAGCGCCGAGGCCAGGGTGGCGTCCAGCCGGTGCCGCTGCCCGGGACGGATGCTCCAGTGATACACGAGGGCATCAGGGAGTTCCTCATACGGCGCGTGTTCCAGCCCGGCGTAAAGTTCCTGGGGCGTGTAAAGCCCTGCCCGGTACGGATCGAACGGCACACCCTGAAGCTTTGGAAAGATCAGGGCACCGCGGCGCCGGAGTCCTGCTTCCACGTCCTGCTCGAAGGTGCAGCCTAGGAAGATTGCGCCTTCGGCATCCAGTCGTTCCAGCTTTCCCGTTCGGCCGCGCAGGTCCAAGGACTGGGCGTGCCAGCCGCGCATTGCCACGGCGCCGGCCGCGACCAGTCGGTCGAAGCTCTCAAGGCTTTCGACCTCAATGGTCCGCGGGCTGGGGACCAAGCCGCGGGCAGGGTTCATGCCGCGGTCCTAGCGTGCCAGTCCGGCAGCGCCCGTGACGTGCTGCTCCAGCCTGAGCAGGGTCTTCTCGATGCTGGCCGGGTGGCGGCGCAGGTAGCCGGCCAGCCGAAGGAGAAACTTGCCCCGGACTGCCCTGGCATCCCACTGTTCGGTGACGCGCGTCCCGGCGGTACCGTCGGCGTCGGTGGCCGGTTCGAGGATGTAGCGCCAGACGTGGCCGTAGAAGTGGCGCCAAGCGATGCGACGCCCCTCGTCGAACTCGCAGACAGTGTTCAGGATTTTGTAGTCCACGCGCATGTTCATTTCCATGCCGAACCGCGCCCCGAGGACCAACCGTTCGGGTCCGCGCGGCTGGGCACCCTTCACGGTGCCGGAGCCGTCGATCACGCTATGCAGCGCCGGCGTGGCCAACACCTCGAAGATCTCTTCCGGTGCTGCGGGGATAAATCTCTCACGGGACACCAGGTATCGGTTAGTCATTCCCCCAGCCTAGGGCCACGATTAGCCGGATCCCGACTCCGCGGCGCGTGGCTTCCAGCCATTGACTTCGTTGGGGCGGACCTTTGCGTGGCCTCGTAGCCACGCTCGTTAACCGAGCGGAGTGGCCTGGAAGAAGCCCGGCCTTGTGGACAGAAACTCCTTGACCGGGGGCCGTGGCAGGCATAGATTTGTAATCAATCAATCAGTTGATCAATAAGTAAGTTGATTACCTGTTTGGTGAGGAAGGCCTGCAACACGATGAACTCCGACGACGGCAGCCTGGACTTAGCCTTTATGGCCCTGGCCGATCCCGTGCGGCGGCGGATCATTGCCCGGCTCAGCCGCGGGCAGGCCACGGTTAACGAATTGGCGGAACCCTTCGCGATCACCAAACAGGCGGTCTCGAAGCACATCCAGGTCCTCGAGCAGGCCGGGCTCGTCACCCGCACGCGTGACGCCCAGCGCCGGCCCGTCCATCTGAATCCTGCACGGCTGGAGGCACTCACAGCGTGGATCGACCAGTACCGCTTGGTCCGCGAAGAGCAGTTCCGCAGCCTGGACGCCGTGCTCCGTTCCACAGCCGCCACCGGCGGCGCGCACCCCAAGGAATCATCATGAGCAATCCACTGAACCTCAGCGTTCCTGAGGGACTCCCCTTTATCGACTATGACCGCGAGTTCGATTTCCCCGTGGCTGACGTGTTCCGCGCCCACAAGGACCCCAACCTGATCACCCAGTGGCTGGGCCCGCGGGGCTACAAGATGGACATCGACCACTACGACTTCCGCACCGGCGGCAGCTACAGCTACCTCCACACTGGTCCTGAAGGGGTGCCCTACGAATTCAAGGGCATCTTCCACACCGTCCGGGAGAACGAATTCGCCATCCAGACCTTCGAATTCGGGGGCTACCCGGATATTGTCAGCCTCGAATTCATGACCTTTGAGGATCTCGGCAACGGACGCACCAGGCTGCGGGGCCACTCCGTCTACCCCAGCTTGGAAGCCCGGGACGGCATGGCGCAGTCCGGCATGGAGGGCGGCATGACCGAGGGCTACGAGCGGCTGGACGAACTGCTCAGCGGCGCGAAAGTCTAGGACCTGAAAAGTACGACGACGGCGCCCGCCGCCTTCCGGGGAAGGTGACGGGCGCCGTCGTGCTTTAACCAGCAACGATTAAACAGCAACGCGGGGTCACTCCGCGCTCGATCCAACCTCTGGAAGGGGCAGGGAGTGACCCCG
>JBDTQQ010000118.1:0-6931 GCA_039932075.1 Pseudarthrobacter sp.
GCCCTGGCTGGAAGCCCGGCGCAATGCGTCTTCGTGCATGGTCATGATTTCTCCTCTGAAACAGTGCGGGTGGTGTGAAGCATTTCACAGTGATATCTATCATAAACGAACAATAAAGAACGTCAAGAGGCAAAGGAGAACATTGTAGAAAGCGGGACCGGCGGCAGCGTTCGCGGATTTACAAGGCCGCAACGATGGGGACATTTGGGGGAAACCTCCGCCCCCGAGAGTTAGGGGGAGCGGCAGGAGTACCGGGCCGTTTTCTGCTCGAAGGGTTATGCAAATGCCTACTCCGCTCAACAAGAGCGTGGCGGATTCCGCGCTCCTGACCAGGTCACTCCCACTGGGTCTGCTGCAGGCGTTCGTCCAGTCGGACGCCGTAGATGACGGGTTCACCCCCACGCTGCTGGCGGAACTCAAAGTTCTGGCCCGCGTCCCCGGGTTGTTGGTGGCCTGCAACTACGGCGGCACCCTGTGCGCCGCCGAAGGGATCTCCACCGAAACGCTGCCCCTGGGCAGCGCCGCGATCGCACTCCGCGCCCTGGCGGCCCTGCCCAACACCCACGCCGCCGTCATTTCCGGACGGTCGCTGCGCGATCTCGCCGCCGTCTCCCGCCTGCCCGCGGAAGTCCATCTGATCGGCTCGCACGGCGCCGAAGCCGACATGCAGTTCGCCCACGTGCAGCCACTGGCCACCGAAGTGACCCTCCAGAAAGTCAGCACCGCACTCTCCGAGGCGGTGGGCTTCCAGGAAGGCATCTGGATTGAGCGCAAGCCCGTGGCCGTCTCCGTGCACACCCGTCCGGCGGCGCCGGATGTTGTGGAGTCCGTGACGGAAACGGCGCGGGAAATCGCCAGGGACAACGGCCTGTTCTTTATTGTGGATGGTTCGGTACTGGACCTCTCGGTGGTGGAACCGTCCAAGGCCGATGCCCTGGAAAGCCTCCGGTCCCGGCTTGGTGCCAGCGCCGCACTCTACGCCGGCGATGCGTACAGCGATGAGCTGGCCATCGCCACGCTCCGCGGTCCGGACCTGGGGCTGCACATCGGGCCGGGGGATACGCGCGCCGAACAACGGCTCCGGGATCCGGAATCGTTTGCCCGGGTCCTGGCCATCCTGTTTGAGCTCCGGCGCGCCTGGCTGTTCGGCGAAGATGCTGTGGGGCTCGAACGGCACACCATGATCGGCAACGGATCCTCCACCGCCCTGCTCACCCCGGACGCCAAAGTCTGCTGGATGAGCCACCCGCTGCCCGACTCAGGTTCGCTGTTTGCCCACATTCTCGGCGGGGACGCGGCAGGGCACTTCTCCGTGGAACCAGTCAAGAATTCGCAGGTGCTAGGCCAGCGGTACGTGGACAGCACCATGATTGTGGAAACCCGGTGGGCCGACGTGACCGTCACGGACTACCTGGAACCGGCCCCTGAAGGGATCACCAGCCTGGTCCGGGTGCTCTCCGGCACCGGCGCCGCGAGGATTGTCTTTGCACCCCGCCCGGACTACGCCAACGCACCGTTCAGCATGGAGGCCCGCGGTGACGAGCTGCATATCGTGGGCACGGCCGATCCCGTCGTCCTCTCGGCGCCGGGAACCAAGTTCGTGATCACGTCCGATGGCCGGCACGCTACGGCGACGGGCACGGTGAACCTGCAGGACGGCCCGGTGGTCCTGAATTTGCGCTGCGGGGACACTGAACCTGGCCCCGCGGACCCGGACGGCGAGGTGGACCGGCGTGCCGGTGTGGCCCTGCATTCACGCCGCTGGGTCCAGGATCTGGAGCTGCCGGCCGTGAAACCGTCACTGGTCCGCCGCTCTGCCCTGGTGTTGCGCGCCCTGGTTCATGAGCCAACCGGTGCTGTGCTGGCTGCCCCCACCACATCGCTGCCCGAGGGGATTGGCGGGACGAGGAACTGGGACTACCGGTACTGCTGGCTGCGGGACGGTTTCATGACGGTGAACGCACTGGTGGACCTGGGCTCCACTGCCGAGGCTATCGGGTTTTTGGCGTGGCTGGGGCGGATCCTGGAGCATGCACCGGGCCCCGAATGGTTGCATCCGTTGTATTCCGTCACCGGGGCCCAGCTGTCCACGGAAGCCATCATCGACACCCTGCCCGGATACGCCGGCTCCCGTCCGGTCCGGATCGGAAATGCCGCCGACCACCAGGTTCAGCTGGATGTCTTTGGGCCCGTTGCCGAACTTATCGCCGCGCTGAGCGAGCGGCACGGCTCCCTGGCGGACGAACACTGGGACCTGATGGTAAAGATGGCCTCCGCCGTGCTGGCCCGTTGGCATGAGGCGGACCACGGCATCTGGGAAGCCCGGCGCCCGCCCCGGCACCACGTGTACAGCAAGGTGATGTGCTGGGTCACGCTGGACCGGGCACTCCGGACCGCCGCCAGGCACGGCAGGACCCCGGAGCCCGCGTGGGAACCAACGGCACGGGCCATCCGCGAGGAGGTGCTGCGGGAGGGCTGGGATGATTCGGCGCGCTCCTACACTGTTGCCTATGACAGCCCCGACCTGGACGCGGCCGTCCTGCACATCGGGCTGTCCGGCCTGTTGGACGTCACCGACCAGCGCTTCCTGGACACGGTCACGGCCGTGGAGCGTGAACTCCGGGTGGGACCCACCGTGTTCCGGTACAGGTACGACGACGGTCTGCCGGGTTTGGAGGGCGGCTTCCACATCTGCACCACCTGGCTTATTGAGGCGTACGTTGCAGTGGGCAGGATCGAGGAGGACTGGGACCTGTTCGATCAGCTGGTGAACCTGTTCGGTCCCACCGGACTGCTGCCCGAGGAGTACGATCCCAGCACGGAAACGCATCTCGGGAACCACCCGCAGGCCTACTCCCATCTGGGCTTCATTCGCTGCGCCCGGCTGTTGGACCAGCACAGGCCTGAGGCCAGGGCACAGTAGCTAGCGGGACGCCGGGCCTGGCGCGACGCGGAGCCTACCGGGATGCAGAGAAGATCTGCGGCGCGGGCCGGGTGCCGGTGGCCAGGTCCGCGAGGATCCGCCCCACTACCGGGGTGAACTTGAAGCCGTGGCCGGAGAAGCCCGCCCCGATGACGATGGGGCCGATCCGGTCAAGGATGAAGTCTTCGTCCGGTGTGGTGGTGTACGTGCAGCTGATGGCCTCGAAGGAATCAGCGTCGACGCCGGGCAGCCAAGTCCGGGCATAGTCCCGCAGGGCGGCGAGCTGGACGGGTTCCGGGAGGAAGGACCGCCTGTCCGGGTCCACCACGGGTCCAACCCCGTGCCAGCCGGCCTTGATGCCTTCACCCGGCGTCTGCATGCCGTAAACCGGTGAATACCAGTCCTTGTAGTCTGGCCCGGGTCCGGGAGTGTGGTTGAAGCCGGGCCACACGGCCCGTTCATCGGCAACGCGGAAATGTGCCGGCTGCTCCTGGGTCACTGTGAGCCGGGGGATGCGCAGCTTCCCGCTTCCGGCCGCCCCGGCCAGCAGTTTCGCCGTCCAGGCGCCGGCCGTCACCACTGCCTGCCCGGCGGTGACCACCTCGGTGGTGCCGGTTGCGCGGGGGTCACCGTCCGCGCCGCTGCCCGTCCCGCCGGCGGCGTTCTCCACGCCGCCTACCTCCAAGGTGAGCCGGACGCCGTCGTCCATGATGTCCAGGTCCACCACCTTGGTGTGATGCCGGATCTCGGCGCCACGGGCAGCGGCGAGCCGCTGGAAGGCGGGGAGTGCGGCCTCCGGGTTCAGCTGACCGCCGTCGGGCATGTAGAGCACCTGCTGGTCGAACCGGATGCCCGGCCACCGCCCGGCGGCCTCATCCGGGCGGAGCGACTCAGCCCGGATCCCTGCCTCGGTGAGTGCGGCCTTCACGAGCGGAAGCCGCGGATCAGGACCATGGTTGACGATCCCCGTCCGGGTGAGCAGCCGTTCGCCGCTGTCCTGCTCGAGTTCGTCCCACAGGGCGAGCCCTTCGGCCAGCATGGCCACATACTCCGGCCGGTAGTAGCCAGGGTTCAGGTTCCTGGTGCTGCCGTGTGAAGCCCCGTTGTGGTGGCCCGGTCCGAACTGCGCTGAGGACTTGGCGGGCGTTCTCGCCCAGGATCCGCTGCCGGCCCACGAACCAGCCCACCATGATGATGAACCAGACCACAAAAAAGCCCTGCAGCACGCCTACCACATGAAGCCTCCGAGGATGCGGAGGCGGTGTGTGCCGGGACTCACGCTCCGGCTAGGCGGTGGCGTTATTAAGCGCGAACGGCGGGCGCATCAGGCCCGGGGTGTGGCCCTCGGCAGGATCGTTACCGATCTGGACGATTTTGTTGTCCCTATCCACGTGGACAACCTTCGGATCATAGGCTTTGGCCTCTTCCGTGGTCATCTGGGCATAGGTAATCAGGATGACGATGTCGTTCTCGTGCATCAGGTGCGCAGCGGCGCCGTTGATGCCGATCACGCCCGAGCCGCGCTCGCCGGCAATGGTGTAGGTTTCCAGCCGCGCGCCGTTCGTGACGTCCACGATGGCCACGAGCTCGCCGGGAAGAATATCGGCAGCATCGAGGAGGTCCAGGTCAACGGTGACCGAACCTACATAGTGGAGGTCAGCGTGCGTGACGGTGGCCCGGTGGATTTTGGACTTGAACATTGTGCGATTCATAACGTGCCAAGTCTAGCGCCGGCCCCGCGATCACGCTGTGACGTACTAAACAGGAACGCCCGACGTCGGGTGGCCGGCCCGACGTCGTGCATTACCGCCCCAGCGGTTTGCTTACTGACGCGGCCGTGGCGGCGAGCGTCTCCCGGGCGGCAAGGATGGCGGGCCGCTGCGCGCTGGAGCGGCGCACCGACGTGAAAACGGTGCGGTGCGGGTCGCCGGGCAGCTCCAGCAGCCGGGCGGTGGTGCCGCGGCCGGTCCAGACGAGGTCCGGCATCAGCGCCACGGCATTGCCGGACTCGATCAGCCTGATCTGGGCCTGCAGATCGGCGGTTTCGAAACGCACATCGGGCTCGAACCCCGCTGTCCGGCAGGCCTGCTCCGCCCAGTGCCGGGATGCGGCGCCGCGGGGTTCCATGACCCAGGGGAGTGCCGCAGTGTCTTCGAGCGAACGGATGGCGGGCCCGCCGTCGGACGCTGGTGGAACGGCGAGCCGGATGGCGTCGGTGGTCAGTTTGACGCGGTCCAGCTCCGCGTACCTTGGCGCGGCGTGGCCCGGATACTGTTCGGCAATCACCAGATCGAAGTCGCGCGCCCAAGTCTCATGCAGGGCGGTTTCCGGCTCCCGCTGGGTCATTTCGATCCGCACCTCCGGGTACTCCGCCGTCATCCGCGTCAGGGTGCCCGGCATCAGAGCCAGCGCCGCGGACTGGAAGACGGCGATCCGCACCGTTCCCGTGACAGTGGTCAGGGACGCCGCCAAATCTGCTTCGGCCTGCTCCAGGGTCTCAAGAAGCTGGGCAGTGTGGGCCACCAGGACTTCCGCCTGCGGTGTCAGCTGGACCCGGCGCCCGGTTTTCCGGAGCAGCTCCACGCCCACTTCCTTTTCGAGCAGGGCCAGTTGCTGCGAGACCGACGACGGGCTGTACTGCAGCGCCTCCGCGACCTCCGCCAGGGTCCCCCGGATTTTCAGTTCGCGGAGCAGCCTGAGGCGCCGGACATCGAGCATGGCCACATTCCTTGACGAATCTAATGGTTATTGGTTAGGAAGATTCACTTTATCTAACGCAAAGACTGCTTGCATACTGGTGTCCTGAGTTACCCCCGTCACAGCCCGTTCCCGATGGGCGCCGTGCTGGGGCCGCACCCGCACCCCACGCAGGAGTTCCTGATGAGCACAAGAGACATGAGCCAGTCGATCATGCGGCGCAAGCCCATCGACGACATCGAAGAAGAAAACAAGCACAGCGGACTGTTCAAATCCCTCGGGCTGTGGCAGCTCACTGCCATTGGCGTCGGCGGCATCATGGGCGGCGGCATTTTTTCCCTCGCCGGACTGGTGGCCCACGGAAGCGAGAGCGAGCCCGGGGTGGGTCCCGCGGTATTGTTCTCCTTCCTGATTGCGGGCCTGGCGTCTGCGGCGGCCGCCCTGTCCTACGCGGAGTTCGCCGGCATGATCCCGCGCGCCGGTTCCGCCTACACCTACGGTTACGTGGCGCTGGGCGAGGTGATCGGCTGGTTCATCGGCTGGGACCTGCTGCTCGAATACATCGCCATCGTTGCGGTGGTGGCCATCGGCATCTCCGGCTATTTCGACGCATTCCTCTCCGGCATCGGCATCCACATGCCCGTCTGGATGACCTCAACGGTCGACGAGGGCAAGGGCGGCGTCGTCAATATCCCGGCCATTGCCGTCTGCCTGCTGGTGACCTGGATCCTCTCCCGCGGCACCAAGACCTTCGGCCGGTTCGAGCTCGTGGCCGTCGCCATCAAGGTGGTCCTGATCCTGTTCATCATCGGCCTGGGCGTCTTCTACATCAACACCAACAACTACAACCCGTTTATGCCCAGCGGCTTCGGCCCGGTGGTGGCAGGCTCCGCGACAGTGTTCTTCGCCGTCTTCGGCTATGACGCGATGAGCACGGCGGCGGAGGAAGCCACGGACGGCAAGAAGCACATGCCGAAGGCGATCATCCTGTCGCTGGTCGTGGCCATGCTGCTCTACGTCGCGGCCACGCTGGTCCTCACCGGCATGCAGAACTACCAAGACATCGATCCCAAGGCCGGGTTTGCCTCAGCCTTCAACGGGGTGGGCCTGCCGGTGATCGCCACGATCATCTCGGTCTTCGCCGTCCTGTCCATCATGACCGTGATGCTGACCTTCCTCCTCGGCGTGACCCGTGTGTGGTTCTCCATGAGCCGCGACGGCCTGCTCCCCGGCTGGTTCTCCAAGACCGACCGCCACGGCACCCCGCAGCGTGTCACCTGGATCGCGGGCGTGGCTTCGGCGCTGCTGGCC
>JBDTQQ010000119.1:0-6900 GCA_039932075.1 Pseudarthrobacter sp.
GACTGGGGCGTCTCCGCAGACGTCTGGTCCGTCACGTCCTGGAACGAACTGCGCCGCGACGGCCTCGCCGCCGAGGAAGAAGCGTTCCTGAACCCCGGCGAACCTGCCCGGATCCCCTTCGTGGCCCGGCAACTGACCGACGCCCAGGGGCCTGTCGTGGCGGTCTCGGACTACATGAAGGCCGTCCCGGACCAGATCCGCCAGTTCCTCCCCCACCAGTTCGCCTCCCTCGGCGCGGATGGCTTCGGTTTCTCGGACACCCGCGCAGCAGCCCGCCGCTTCTTCAAGAACGACACGCACTCCGTCGTGGTCAAAACCCTGCAGCTGCTCGCGGCGAGGGGTGACGTGGAGGAGGGCGCACCGCAATACGCCATGGACCGCTACAAGCTCCTGGACGTCAACGCGGGCACCACGGGCGGGGCGGGCGGAGACGCCTGACCTGCGCCCGCGGCGGCTGCCGCGAAGTGGCGGTGGTGCCGGGAGCGGGGGCTTCCGTCACCGCCGCTGTCGCCGTTAACAGGCGGCTGCCCGGCGTCCGCCGGTTCCGTATCACCGCTGCCGCGTATCACGACGGCGGCGCAGACGTTCGACGACGACTCAGGCATTCAAGGTTCAGCGGCACAGGCCCCGGTTCTTCGAGGACGCACGTGCCGTTTGAGGACGCAAAAAACGGCATGGGGACACTGAAATTCAGGTGTCCCCCTACCGTTTGCGCGTCCCGCGGGGGCGAATCAGCGGCGCGGGCTGCCGAGCCCCGGGAGGGCCTGGATCCAGCGTGAGAAGCGGCTGGGTTCGTGCACACGGTCCTCAGGCAAGTAGAAGTCCGGATCCGTGCCGCCTCCGCGGGGGAAGTAGAACTCCGGAACTGACGGTGCCGCCGTGTTCGCCGGTGCAACCGGCGTGGTGTCCTGCTGGTACATCTGATCCTCCTCCGAGGTTGCTGATTCAGTTCGAAATATTTCCACAAGGTGGAAACTAATTATTGGTATATGAAAACCTTAGAGGGTCGGCTTCCGGTCCGTCAATGGGTCCGGTCACAATCGCAAAATAGGAATAGTGATGTACAACACCCCTTTACTGCGCTACGCTTTTTCTTACATCGTGGCCTAGGTCACGAAACCTGGGAGCAGCAGGCAGGGTTGTAATGAGCTGGCATCAATCGATGTCGGCTCATTTTTTGTTGGGTCGGCGGAATGAGAAACGCGTGGGAGACACGCGCTTAATTTCTATGCGGGGCTTTGGTCCCACATACCTGAAGTTGGGAATCTGACCATGAGCAGCAAAATCATCCTCGGCAGCAACCAGTTCGGCAAAGCGGAAGTCCGGGTCGTCAAGATCACCCGCGACACCGAACGCCACCAGATCGAAGACCTGAATGTCACTTCGCAGCTGCGGGGCGACTTCGCAGCAGCGCACCTCGAAGGCGACAACGCCCACGTGGTGCCCACGGACACCCAGAAGAACACCGTCTACGCCTTCGCCCGTGAAGGAATCGGCTCCCCCGAAGCCCTTCTGCTGCGTCTGGGCGAACACTTCACCTCCAGCTTTGCCTGGGTGGACGGGGGCCGGTGGGAAGCCGAGTCCTACAGCTGGGACCGAATCCAGGCACACGGCGCTGAGCACAACCACAGCTTCGTCCGCAACGGCCAGGAAGTCCGCACCGCGGTACTGGTCCGTGATGGCGCCTCCGAACACCTGATCTCGGGCCTCAAGGACCTGACCGTCCTGAAGTCCACCGAGTCCGGCTTCACCGGGTACCCGAAGGACAAGTACACCACCCTCCAGGAAACCACGGACCGCATCCTGGCCACCGACGTATCCGCCCGCTGGCGGTTCAAGGCCGGCACGGATTTCAGCGCGTTCGACTTCAACAAGAACTACGACGACGTCAAGGGCCTCCTGCTCGAAGGCTTCACCGAAAACTACTCCCATGCCCTGCAGCAGACCCTCTTCGACATGGGGACCAAGGTCCTGGAAGCACACCCGGAGATCGACGAAATCAAGTTCTCCATGCCCAACAAGCACCACTTCCTGGTGGACCTCTCGCCCTTCGGCCTCGATAACCCCAACGAGGTCTTCTTCGCGGCCGACCGCCCGTACGGCCTGATCGAAGCCACCGTTCTCCGCGAGGACGCCGCAGCAGCCGAGAACGCCTGGACCGGTATCGCCGGCTTCTGCTGACCAATGGCTGTCGTGCCGGGGCCAGCGGTCCCGGCACGTCAGTCCACTTCCACCAACCACAAAGCACTTGTTAGCCAGACACGTTAGCCAGACGAAGACGTCTGCCACGAACCAGAAAGTCTGCCATGAACAGCAAAAAGAATTCGGCCGCGGCAGTTGCCCGCAAAGGCCATCAGGAATCGGTGCGGCCGGAAGACCAGCGCCTCTCGATCGGCAGTAGCTTCGCCTACGGCTTCCAGCACGTCCTCACCATGTACGGCGGCATCATTGCCGTTCCCCTGATCGTCGGCCAGGCTGCGGGACTGGCCCCGGCCGACATCGGGATCCTAATCGCCGCCGCCCTTTTCATGGGCGGCCTGGCCACTCTGCTCCAGACCATCGGCATCCCGTTCTTCGGTTCGCAGCTGCCCCTGGTCCAAGGCGTCTCCTTTGCCAGTGTGGCCACCATGGTGGCCATCGTCACCGGCGGCGGCGGACTCCCCGCCGTCTTCGGCGCCGTGATGGTCTCCGCCGCCATCGGTCTGCTGATCGCCCCGGTGTTCTCCAAGATTGTTCGATTCTTCCCTCCGGTGGTCACCGGAACCGTCATCACCACCATCGGGCTGACGCTGATGCCCGTCGCGGCAAACTGGGCCATGGGCGGCAACCGCAAGGCTGAGGACTACGGCAGCATGGCCAACGTAGGACTCGCCGCCGTTACCCTGGCCCTGGTACTGCTGCTGAGCAAGCTCGGCAACGCCACCCTTTCCCGGCTCTCCATTCTGTTGGCCATGGTGATCGGCACTATCGTCGCCGTGGTCACCGGCATGGCGAACTTCTCCAAGGTGGGCGATGGCCCCATCGTGGCCTTCCCCACCCCCTTCCACCTGGGCGCCCCCACCTTCGAGATCGCCGCCATCATCTCCATGGTGATTGTGGTGCTGGTAATCCTGACGGAAACCATGGCCGACATCCTGGCCGTCGGTGAAATCGTAGGAACCCGGACGGACTCCAAGCGGATCGCGGCAGGCCTGCGCGCCGACATGGTCTCCAGCCTGGTGGCCCCGGTGTTTGGTTCGTTTACCCAGAGCGCCTTCGCACAGAACGTCGGCCTGGTGGCGGTCACCAAGATTAAGAGCCGGTATGTCGTCGCCGCCGGCGGCGTGATCCTGGTACTGCTTGGCCTGCTCCCGGTCCTGGGCCGGGTGGTGGCCGCGGTCCCCACCGCCGTCCTGGGCGGCGCCGGCATCGTCCTGTTCGGAACCGTCGCAGCCAGCGGCATCAGGACCCTCGCCAAGGTGGAATACAAGAACAACATGAACCTGATCATCGTGGCCGCGTCCATCGGCTTCGGAATGATCCCGATCGCCGCCCCCACCTTCTACGACAAGTTCCCTGCCTGGTTCGGCACCATTTTCCACTCCGGCATCAGCTCGGCCGCCGTCATGGCCATCCTGCTGAACCTGCTCTTCAACCACCTCAAAGCGGGCAACTCAGAGAACCAGTCGGTATTCGTGGCCGGCACCGGGCGCGTGGTCCGGGAAGAAGACCTCAAATGCCTCGCCCACGGCGACCGCTACGAGGACGGCAAACTGATCGACTGCGACGGGAAGGAAGTCCCGGTCCAGTCCGCCGAGAACGCACCGGAGCACTAGCACCAGCACCAGCACCGGGGTGACAGCTCACGGCAGTGTTCCACAAGAACAAAGCCGTGACCTGCCATCTCGCGGAAGACGTACGACGGCGGCCCGCTCCAAAAGGAGGGACCGCCGTCGTACGTATGTGCTGGGGAGTCCGGGACTGCCAGGTGCGTCAGTTCCGGTTGAGCTCGTCCGAGATGGCCTGAGCTGCTTCGCGCAGCATGGGCACCGCCCGCTCGGCAAAGGACTGGTCCACGCGGGACACCGGACCGGACACGGAGATGGCCGTAGGAGTGGGAGCGTTGGGGACGGCCATGGCAAAGCACCGGACGCCGAGTTCCTGCTCCTCCTCATCGATCGAATAGCCGCGTTCCCGGATCCTGCCCAGGTCGGCCAGCAGGGACTCGATGTCCCCGATGCTCTTGGTGGTGGGAGTGGGCATGCCGGAGCGGGACACAATGCCGCGGACCACTTCGTCATCGAGCTGGGCCAGGATGGCCTTGCCAACGCCGGTGTCGTGCGTGTGGGCGCGACGGCCCACTTCCGTGAACATGCGCATCGAATGCAGCGACGGGACCTGGGCCACGTAGATGACCATGTCCGAATCGAGGACGGCCATGTTGGAGGTCTCCCCCAACCGGTCCACGAGGGTCTTCAGCTGCGGCCGGGCCACCGCGCCCAGTTGCTTGTTGGCACCTTCGCCAAGCCGGATGAGCCGGGGGCCCAAGGCGTACCTGCGGTTGGGCAGCTGACGGATGTACCCCAGCGTCACGAGGGTGCGCAGCAGCCGGTGGATGGTGGGGAGCGGCAGGTCAGTAGAGGAGGAGAGTTCACTGAGCGTGACTTCTCCCCCGGCATCCGTGATCAGTTCCAAGAGTTCGAAGACGCGCTCTACCGATTGCACGCCTCCAGAGGCTTTTTCAGCCATGTACCAGTCTCCCGAGGGCTCGATTTCTGACAAATCATTTTCGCATCGTGAAAAGAATTGTCCCAGATCTCCCAAGATATATCACAGCCTCATGGCTCTCGATGAGGCCCGGGTACTTGTATTTCCACAACGTAGATAATAATATCCATCATACGAAATAGTTTAATTGATTATGTGCCCGCCAATGGGCCCAACAGGAGGACATTCAATGGCGAACCCCAGCCCCGGAAACTCGATCACCCTGCGCGTGGAGGCACCGTCCAGCTTCAGCGCCACCAGCGAACTCGCCGCCGCCGTGGGAGCAGCCGGCGCCGCTATCACCGCCCTGGACGTCACGGAGTCCCACCACGAGACCCTGGTTGTTGACGTCACCTGCAACACCACCGACGACGACCACGCCAACCGCGTCAAGGATGCCCTGAACGCGCTCGACGGCGTCACCGTCCAGCACGTCTCGGACCGTACCTTCCTGATGCACCTCGGCGGCAAGCTCGAGGTAGTCCCCAAGGTAGCCCTGCGCAACCGCGACGACCTCTCGCGTGCCTACACTCCCGGCGTCGCCCGCGTCTGCCTCGCCATCGCCGAGGATCCGGCCGCCGCCCGCAACCTGACGGTCAAGCGCAACACTATCGCCGTACTCACTGACGGTTCGGCCGTCCTGGGCCTGGGCAACATCGGACCCGCCGCCGCGCTTCCAGTCATGGAAGGTAAGGCCGCGCTGTTCAAGCAGTTCGCCAACGTGGACGCCTGGCCGGTCTGCCTGGACACCCAGGACACCGAAGAAATCATCATGATCGCCAAGGCTATGGCTCCCGTCTACGGCGGCATCAACCTTGAAGACATCGCGGCCCCGCGCTGCTTCGAGATCGAGAAGCGCCTGCGCGATGAACTCGACATTCCTGTCTTCCACGATGACCAGCACGGCACCGCTATCGTCACCCTGGCGGCCCTTGTCAACGCGTTGCGCGTCGTGGGCAAGGAACTGTCCGAGGTCCGGATCGTCGTTTCGGGCGTCGGCGCTGCCGGCTCCGCGATCATCCAGCTCCTGAAGGCCCAGGGCGCGGAGCACATCGTCGCCGCGGGCCGGTCCGGCGCCATCCACTCCGGCGAGGAATACACTGACGAGCACCGCAGCTGGATCGCAGCCAACACCAACCAGGAGGGCTTCTCGGGCACCCTGCACGAAGCCATGGCGGGGGCTGATGTGTTCATCGGCGTCAGCGCACCGCACGTGATCGGCGAGGAGCAGGTGGCCGCTATGGCCCCGAACGCCATCGTCTTCGCGATGGCTAACCCCACCCCGGAAATCGATCCTGTCATCGCCGCAAAGCACGCGGCCGTGGTGGCCACCGGCCGCAGCGACTTCCCCAACCAGATCAACAACGTCTTGGCGTTCCCCGGTTTCTTCCGCGGCCTGCTGGACGCGGGCGCAGCCGACATCACGCCCGAGATGCTGGTGGCCGCCGCCGAGGCCATTGCCAACCGGGTAGCTGACGACGAGCTCAATGCCAGCTACATTATCCCCAGCGTGTTTGATCCCCATGTTGCCGCTGATGTGGCCGCCGCCGTAGCGGCAGCCGCCCACGCTTCGACAGCAGCAGCCGCTCGGGGCGAGTCAAAAGATGCAGCCACCGCTGCCTTCACCAACGCCTGATTCGCTGCGAGACACACAGCCAAGGAAAGGACCAGAAATGGCCATCACAGTCACAGACCCGCAGCCTATCGACCGCGCGGAGGAAATCCTCACCCCGGAAGCGCTGGCGTTCCTGGCGGAACTCCACGTGCGGTTTGCCCCTACCCGGGACGAACTTCTTGAAGCCCGCGGCGCCAAGCGGCAGAAGGTTGCCGATACCGGCAGGCTGGATTTCCTGCCGGAAACCCAGGACGTGCGCGACGGCGACTGGAAAGTTGCGCCCGCCCCTGCAGCTTTGCGTGACCGCCGCGTCGAGATGACCGGCCCGGCCACCCCGGCCAAAATGGCCATCAACGCGTTGAACTCCGGCGCCAAGGTATGGCTGGCGGACCTTGAGGACGCCAGCACGCCCACGTGGGCCAACGTCATCGACGCCATCCTGAACCTGCGTGACGCCGCAACGGGTACCCTGGCTTTCACGTCGCCCGAAGGCAAGGAGTATAAGCTCCGCACTGACGCTCCGCTCGCCGTCGTGGTGG
>JBDTQQ010000120.1:0-6885 GCA_039932075.1 Pseudarthrobacter sp.
ATTGAACAGCTCTGACAAAGATGACGAGCCCTCAAATCTTTCACAACACTATTCACAGGAGAGACCATGGAAACCACACTCGTAGGAACACTGAGCAAGGCCGGCTCCATCCACAAGGTAGAAAACGGCTTCATCGGCCTGCCGTCGATGGACGAGCCCGGAACGGTCGCTGCCATCGGGGACTCCCTCCACAACCCTGAGGGTTCGGTCATGTGCGCCGGCTTCTTCGAGCTGAAGGCCTCCGAGCCGCTGGTGTACACCTACACCTACGACGAGATGAAGGTTGTCATCAAGGGCGAATTCATCCTCACGGACCAGACCACGGGCGAAGTCACGCACGCCAAGGAACGCGACGTGCTGTTCTTCCCCAAGGGCACCACGGTCAAGTTCGAGACCCCCGAGTACGGCCTGGGGTTCTTCGCCGGCGACCGCACCTTCAACCCGTAAGGACCGGCCATGCGGCCCGCGTCCGAACCACCGGCACCAGTCGCGGGCCGCTAACCCGGCGGTCATGCCGAACACGCAGGCATAGTTGCCCAGTTCCTCACCCTCCAGACAGCGCCCCTTTCGAAGAGATCAGTTCGGTCCTCCAAATCGAAAACGGCGCTGGCCGCTCCCTGCAGTGCATCCCGCTGTGGGTGACCGGGCTCAGGGCTCGTGTCCGCGATTAATACTGCCGACCGGAACCCACCTCTACGTCTGCGGGCAGGGGTTCCCCCCCTGGACACCGTCCTCCTGCATGTACGGGATATTGGCTGGCCGAATGGCCCGCTGCATCACAAACCTTCGGCCCGGCCGAAATTGACGAGGGCCAACGGTTCGCTCGCGATGAACCTGGCTCGTAGCGGCATCAGATTGGAAGTTCCGGCCGCCGTTTCGCTGCTGGAGACCCTCGAAAAAGCAGGAAAGCATCCCCAACCCATGCCTTGAAGGCATCTGCGTGCGGCTGCTCCCTGCCAGTACGTCGAGCAGCACCTCCGCATCGGAACCTCAACCTGACCGACCAGCAAAGGCCGCGAACACCATCATGATGTGCTGCGCTTCATCGCAGCCTGGATCAAAAATTGGAGTTGGACTTGAGTACCATCATCACTGATAAAGAGCCAGAAACGGCGTCCGCCGAGCCCGTAAAGGACAGCCCGCCCAAGGTCAACTGGCGTGTCTTCATCATCGCTGCGTCCGTCATTATTGCTTTCTCCATTTGGGCGATGCTGGTGCCCTCAAACGCCCAGGCCACCATGAAGACGGTGGTGTCCTGGATCGCAGAGAACCTCGGTTGGTTCTACGTCCTCACCGTCACCGTAGTCATCGGGTTTGTCCTCTGGGTTGCCCTGTCCAAGGTGGGCTCGATCCGAATGGGCCCGGACCACTCCCGGCCGCAGTACAAGCTTTTCACCTGGGTGGCCTACCTGTTCGCCGCCGGCGTGGGCATCGACATGCTCTTCTACTCCGTGACCGAACCCATCACGCAGTACATGAAACCGCCGGAGGGCGCAGGCCAGACGGCCGAGGCAGCCCATGAAGCCGTGGTGTGGACCATGTTCCACTACGGCGTGGCCGGCTGGGCCATGTACGCGCTCCTCGGCATGGCCATGGGCTACTTCGCCTACCGGTGGGGCATGCCTCTGTCCATCCGCGCAGCCCTGTATCCGTTGCTCGGAAAACGCGTCCGCGGCGGAATCGGTGACACGATCGATATCATCACCCTGGTAGGCACCGTTTTTGGTGTGGCGACCGCTATGGGCATCGGCGTGGTACTGCTGAATGTCGGCATCGCCATCATGTTCGGCCTGGAGCAGGGCCTGGCGCTGCAGATCGCCCTGGTGATTGTCGCCGTCGTCCTCACCATCGCCGCGTGCACGTCCGGCGTTGACAAAGCGATCCGCTGGATCGCGGAGCTGAACATCTGGAGCGCGGCGGCCCTGCTGCTGTACATGCTGGTGACCGGCCAGACGTCCTTCCTGCTGAACTCCCTGGTGGAGAACATCGGCCGCTTTGTCTTCACCTTGCCCGAACGTACGCTCCAGACATTCGCGTACCAGGAAGGCGGTTCGGAATGGATGGGCGGTTGGACCCTGTTCTTCTGGGCCTTCTGGCTGGCCTGGGGTCCCTTCGTGGGGCTGTTCCTGGCCCGCATCTCACGTGGACGTACCCTGCGGGAGTTCGTCATCGCCGCCATCACCTTCCCGGTACTGTGCGACTTCCTGGTTGTAAGCATCTTCGGCAACAGCGCCCTGCACGAGGTTTTGGCCGGCAACACGGAATTCGCGGAGCTGGCCATCGACAGCCCGCAACAGGGCTGGTACGCGCTGCTGGGGATGTTCCCCGGAGCGCCTCTCCTGATCGGGCTGGGCACGCTGTCCGGCATGCTGTTCTACCTCACCAGCGCCAACTCCGGCGCCATGATGATGTCCAACTTCTCCTCCACCATCACCAATGCGACCCAGGATGGCGCCAAGTGGCTCCGGATCTTCTGGGCCTTGGTTACCGCGCTGCTGACCATCGCGATGCTGGTGGCCGGCGGCGTGACCACCATGGAGTACGCCACCTTGATCTTCGGCCTGCCGGTGACCATCATCGCCTGGCTGATAATGGCCTCATTCACCAAAGCGCTGCGGATGGAGCGGGCAGAACGCGAGGGCCGGGTGTCGCGTCAGCATTCGACGGCGGTACATTTCGGCCATGTGGCGGACCGCACCTGGGGCCAGCGGCTGGCACGGATACGCTCCTACCCGTCCAAGGACGAGGCGGCGCGGTTTATTGAATTTACAGCGCAGCCGGCCCTGGCCGAAGCCCTCGAGGAGTTCACCAAGCAGGGCCATGAGGCAACCGTGCAGACCCTTCCGAACGAACACACGGGTGTTCCCAGCCATGTACTCGTGGTCTCCATCCCGGACCACCGCGACTTCCACTACCAGATCCAGGCTGTGGAAGCCACAGTGCCGAAATTCGGCCGGCACACGAACCGCGAAACCGATGTTTACTACCGTGTGGAGGTCTTTGCGCAGACCGGTTCGGAGGGCTATGACCTCATGGGCGTAACGCAGCAGCAGATCATGGAGGACGTGCTGGTCCGTTACGAGGCGCACCTTGGCTTCCTGACCTACACGAGCGATTACGACCTCCCATCCCTCCTCACCCCTCCGGTACCACCGGCCACCGGTTCCCCCGCATAGGCCGAGCCAGCGCATGTACTGGCAGCGGGAAATGACAGGGATGCCGACGACAGTGCGAGTCAGGCAGTAACTGACTACGCAGTCCGGAGCTCACGGCGGCACAGACACTAGGATACGGACTTCGGTGATGACAACGTGCTGCTCCTCAGGTGCCGGGCGCAACAACAGGACGAGGGCGACATTGTCATGACCATAGTGGGCGGCTTCGGCGCCCACTATGGTCGCTCTCCAACCGCACGGTCCGTTTAATGTCCGCCTTATGAGCTCTGCCGGCGGGTCTAGACGCCGGCCTTGGTCAGAAGTGCATCAACCATCATGAAGAACAAGGCGCGGGGATCAGTGGCAGTCGGGTCTGTCATGTATTGTATGGCCGCTCCGTCGTAGATCATCAGAAAGGCCCGAACCAACGAAGGGATGGGGAGGTTGCACTGGTCACTACTGCTTTGCGCCGCGGAGGAGAAGATGTTCCCCAGCTCCACTTCGTAGGATGGATAAATTTTGGTGGCCAGTGGGCTGCCATCGGCGTTGCGTGTTGCCCAAAGAATTAGTTCGATTTCAGCGAGTATGTTTGCGGGCTCTTCCTCCAGTGCCCGCCAGTAACCTTCCGCGACTTGTTCCACGGCTTTCCGAAGACCCAGGTGGACCGGGACGTCGCTGGAAAAGCGGCTCAAGTTCTCGAACCAAGCCTCGGCGGCCACGTCCATGAGCTCCTCTTTATTGCGGAAGCAATAATGTGCCGCTGCCAACGGGGCATTGGCCGCCTTGGCAATAGCCCTAATGGTCACCGACTGAACACCCTCACCACGCATGAGTTCAACAGTCGCTGCAATCAATTGTTCTCTTCGGTCCTCGGCGGAAACCCGCATAACTCACTCTCCAGTCCCCGTTCTCGGCCGGATAGGGACACTTCCTCAAGACTATGGTTGGAGGCCAGAAAAGGCCCACCGGTCTTCGTCGCAAACCATTGACTCGAACATTCGTTCATGTCAATGCTTGCACACTGCAATCACCCGCATCACCCTGATGCAAAGTTCTTGGATTCCACAGGGTATTCCAGAAGCAGATTCCGGATGAAAGAAACCGTGAAAAGAATGGCCCAACCACCCTCAGACCCCGGCACTGACGACGGGCGAAGCGATCGATTTCCGGCCGGCGAAGTCCCTGGAACCCATGCAGGACAAATGGCAGGGATTGCGCTGCAGGTTCATAACTTCTCTTCCGTAGGCCCATGGAACGACTTCATACTCTCCGAGTGGGAACTGGAACCATGCGCCTGGGAGGATTTCCACCCTCACACTGAGACGACCTTTGTTCTGGAAGGCGAACTTCATATCCAGAGCGAAGGCGAGACTGTCATCCTGAAGCCGGGGGATTCTGCACGCGTAAACCCTGGACGAGCCGGTCGTTACCGGGCACCCGTGTACGCGCGGATGGTCACCATTTACGGACCCAACCCCGAAGGCCTGGGGTCACACTCCTTCAAATACGCCGAACTCTGAGCCCTGGCATCTCCGCCACAGGCCCTCGAGGGCGCGCCGGTCCGATCAGAGAAGCGACTGACGGCGAACACGAGAGGCAAAATAATGACTGCAACGACAGCTTGCAGTGCGGCCACCATGGCCTGATCCGGACCGGACAGGCAGTCGTCGGCTTCATCGAAAGCCCGCACCTTCCTCCGGATCTGAGCAACGCGGCTGTGCAGGACGATGACATGGTCCTGGTCGTCGCACCCGAGGATCCCTGGGCCCGGCGCCGGACCCCCGTCACGGCAGTCGAGCTGGCAGCAACCGCGTTGGTCACCAGGGAACACGGCAGCGGAACCCGGTACGCCCTTGAGCACCTGCTCACCACCTCAGGGCCCGCACCTGGCATAGCCGCTGGCCGAACTATCGACGACGGCGGCCGCCCGCTCCGCCATCACGCCGGCACGGCCCTCCGAGTACTCAGCGCACTAGTGGGCATTTTCGTTAGTTCGTCGGGGGTTTAGGTCCAGGCGGTGGGGTCGGCCAGATAGAGGCCGCAGGCGGTGTCGAGGGCGTCTTCGGCCGGGCCGAAGGGCAGGCCGGTGGGCAGGGCCGAGTCCTCGTAGTCATCGTGGCTTGCGCGGTAGACCGCAAAGCCCCAGCTGTTGGCGTAGCCGGTGTAGCGGAGCCGGCACAGCCTGAGGGTCTCGCCGTCGGCCAGAAGGGCGTCGACGTAGGCGAACCCGGTCCGATATCGGGTGTTGATCGTTTGGATCCGGGGCCAGCGTTCCTTGGCGCGGGCGGCCAGGCGGTACTGCAGTGAGTCTTTCGTGGAGTCCGGGATTTTCGCCATGGCCACTATCCTGCCTCACCAACCGGGCCTTCACGGTGCGGCGTGGCTCCGCTGTGCGGGGCCCGCGGGTTGGAGAAAGAGTGTCCATGGTGATCTCTTTCCCGTTCGCGATCAGCCTGTCCGCCGTCGACTAAGCCGTCCTGTCCGCCCGGGCCGGTGCGGTAATCAGCGCCGATGAGAAATCCCAGCTGCGAGCGCTGCGTCGGCGCCACCCCGGGCTGGGCCCGGGCCCGGGACGGACCCGCAGGATCGAGTTCGAATACCGCCGCGGCGGGACCCTGGCCTACTTCGCCGCCTACGACGTCCACCACGCAAGGGTGATCGGCACGATAGCGGAAAAGACCGGGATCACGCCCTTTACCGAGCTGGTGGAAAAGGTCATGACCACCGAACCCTATTCCTCGGCCAAACGCGTGTTCTGAGTGGTCGATAATGGATCCTCGCACAACGGGGTCCGTTCCATCGAGCGGATGGAGGCCGCCTGGCCGACTGCGACACTGGTCCACCTGCCCGTACATGCCTCGTGGCTGAACCAGGTCGAGATCTATTTCTCCATCCTGCAGCGCAAAGCGATCACCGGCGGCAATTTCAAGGACCTTGAAAAACTGGCCGAGCGCGTGATCGCCTTCCAGGACCGCTACAACACCACCGCCGAACCCTTCGACTGGGAATACACCCGCACCAAGCTCAACGACTACCTAAACCGGCTGAGAAAACACGAACAGGCCCTGGCGGCCTGACCCCCGACGAACTAAAGAAAATGCCCACCAGCCGTCCGTGGCGACCTTGCACTACGCCGGTTCATCGCCGTCCCCGTACGGGGTCTACGCCCGCGCCGCACACTGAGCGCTATCTGACGGAAACAGCACTCTGTCGTCCCAACCTGCTGGGACCTGGCCGCCATCGCCGCCAGATCTGGTCCAGGATGGGCGCGGCCCACAAGGCATGAAGCCCAACGGGGCTGAACACCAGGCAAGCTGCATCTGAACAACCGGGCAGCCGCTGCCGAAGAACAACAGCAGGCATCGAAGATGCACGCAGCTTCTGCGGCCCACGCCGCCGGATCGGCGCTGGTATCCCCTGCAGCAAAAGAGCGGGATCAGCACGCCCGGGTGCTGATCCCGCTCTTTTTGTGGCGGGTGTCAGTGGTGGAGGGCGGCTGCTTGTTCGAGGTTTTGGCCTTTGGTTTCTGGGGCCATGAAGAAGCTGACGGCTGCGCCGATGAGTGCGATGCCGGCGGCGATCCACATGGTGCCGGAGAGTCCGAGGTGGGTCAGGGCCAGGGGGGTGGCGAAGGTGCCGATGGCGGCGCCGATGCGGCTGGTTCCGGTGCACAGTCCGACGGCGGTGGCCCGGACTTTGGTGGGGAAGAGTTCGTTGGGGTAGATCCATT
>JBDTQQ010000121.1:0-6876 GCA_039932075.1 Pseudarthrobacter sp.
GCCGTAACAGATCAGGCCGGCACCCACTGCGGCCAGCAGGTACACGCCGAACGGCTGGTCACGGAGCGCTTTGAGGCCGCCGTCGAGGCCCGTGGACTCGTCCGGGTGGGCGCGCAATGTGGCGACGGTGATCAGCAGGCCTGCGAGCAGAAGCACTGCGCCCTTGGCAAGGTAGCCTGTCACGCCCAGGACGGTGACGGCGGTCCGGGCTTTTGGGTTGGCGGGCATTGTGAGTTGTTTCTCGAATGACTTCTTAGGCCCGCGGATACCGTAGACGACCCCGGTGACCGCAATACCGAGCCCGATCAGGACCAGAAGGGCCACGCCGCCGGGGGCTTTCATCACCGTCAGAGTGAGGTCGGTAGCGGACTGCTTGTTGGCGTCCGGGGACCCCTGGCCCCTGGCAAAAGCGAACAGCGTCAGGGCCAACCCGGCGTATACCAGTGCCTGGGCTGCTGCTTTGCCTTTTTTGCCGGCTTTTTTCTTGGTAGGCAGGTGGTTGAAGTCAAAGATCGCATCGCTGGCCTGCCACACCGCCAGTGCGGCGCAAGCGGCAAAGCTTGCCCATAACAGGAACGGGCCGGCGGGCTGGCTGGCAAGTTCAGCCACAGCCCCGCTGAAGTCCGCATTCCCCGTGCCGCCCATGGCGAGGCGGATGGCTATGGCCCCGACCAGAAAGTGCAGGACGCCGCTTGCAGCGAACCCCGCCCGTGCCACCAACTCCAAAGCGGGTGAGTTGGTGACGTCCTCCGCCGCGTCTGCGGCCTGCCTTAATTCTCTTTTAATGACGGTTCCTTTTGCCGGCGCCAGGGAGGCGCAAAATGGTGTGCCCCCCACACAATCCCCATCGTGCCATGCAAAGACTGCCTCCAACAGTCCCGCCCTCCCGCTGCGCCGATGGGGAGTGATCCCCATCGCGGGGCACGGTTGACCGTGCGACCATATGTTCAGCGATAAACCACTCGTATCACTCTCCGGGGGAAACACCATGACTTTTTACGGCGCGGACGTCAGCCAGTTGCGTGAGCTGGCGAAGGCCGCTGATAAAGCGGCCACACTGCTCAGCAGCCGGGCCAGCTCCCTGCAGGGCCAGATCCAGTCCGCACCGTGGAAGGGTCTCGACGGCGAGCGGTTCCGGCAGGACTGGGCCGGAAGCCACCGCCCCACCCTGGAGCGCGTGGCGTCCAGCCTGCGCCACAACTCCAAACTGCTCCTGCAGCACGCGAACGAGCAGGAAAAGGCGTCCGATTCCTCCTCCGGCGGCGGCGGCGGAGGTGGCGGAAGCTTCCTCGACAAACTCAAGGGTTTGGGCGGGCGCGCCCAGACATGGCTTGAAGAACAGATGCAGAAAGCTGCAGAGGCACACGCACACCGCCAGGAGCTCGAACAGGGCCTCAACGAGGCACTCAAGGGCAGCCCGGAGGAACAGGCGAAGTGGTGGGCGGACCTGTCCGAGGCGGACCGTCAGTACCTGATCGAAGGCGAGGGCGAGCACGGACCCCTCGCCGCTGAGTTGATGAAGATGGACGGTGGCATCCCTGAATCTGCCCAGGACCAGGCCGCCGACCAGCTCCAAAAACTTGCCCTCTCAGACACGCCCGTTTATACCGAGAGCGGCAAGGCCGCTATCGACGGCCGGATAGCCTGGTTCCACGCCGGCGCAGAAGTGGGCACCGTGGTGAACGAGAACGCCGACGGTTCAGCCACGCTCAAGGTTTACGGAAACATCGGGGTGGGCGTCAATGACCACACCGGAACGGCTGGCGTCACGCTGAACGGGGAGGGATCACGCGAGTACAAGTTCGGCAGCGTTGAAGAGGCCATGGCCGCCCGGAACCAGATGTACCGGGAGCTTCCGCCGGACAGCATCGGGGAGGTCAAGGACGTCGCCAGCAACGCGCCGGTCTACCTCGCGGCCACCATCCAGGACGCCGCGAACGACAACGGCGCGACGAGCTGGGACGACAAGGTCAAGGGAACACTCTCTTTCGAGGCCAAAGGCGATGCCGGACCCGCGTCGGGCTCCGCGAAACTGGACCTCGCCTACGAGCGGAACCTGACGGACGGTACCGCGAAGGGCAGTGGCGAAGTGTCCGCCCAGGGAAAGCTGGATCTGGACGGCCAGCTGTTCACGGCCTCTGGCAAGGGTGGCTTGGAGGTAAACCTGGACAAGGACAGCAGCATCAAGTCGATCGCGGTGTCCATGGAGGGCAGCGTGGCGCAGGGAGCCAGTGCCGGTCCGGACCTCCAGGGCGCCAAGCTCGAGTCCAATGTGACCCTTGGGACGCAGAGCACCGTCAAGATCGACATTGACTACACGCCGGATAACGCGCCCGTGATCGACAGCTACATGCGCAATGTGGCGCTTGGCAACGACAGCGCGGCGGCCGCGGATGCCGCGAAGCTGTACGAGGCAGGCTCGGCCACTGTTCAGGTGAACAACGTGGTGACGGTGTCCAACGAGGTCGGCGTGGACTTCAAGGCGGGCGAAGTGGACCTGAAGACTGAGAACAAGGCAACCACCAATGTGTCCACGTACTATAAGGTCGCGAACGACACCAAGCTCGAGCGGCTCTGACGTGGCCGTGCCTGATCCCAAGACTTACCGCTAAGGAGCAACCATGTCAGTGCACATCGAATCCCCCCTGGGTTTTACCGCAGACTTTCCCGAGCACACCCAGGTCCTCGAGGATTCCGCCGCCGGACCCAACACCGAGCAATATGGTCTCCTCGGAGGCGTCCTCGTCACCGTGATCAAGGACGATAACTCCGTCACGGATGCCTCCGGGACCAACGGCTGGGCGCACGTCATGTCAGATTTCTACCGGGACGAACGCGCCGGTACCCTGCTGACCGAAGGTGCGCTGAACCTGCCTGGCAAGTCGGCGTACGCCGTCCTGGTGGGCTACTCGGACCCGGAAGGTGCCGCGAGGGTGGCAGCCACCGTCGGCGTCTGGGAAAACAACCGTTTTATCGGCGTTGTAGTGATCTGGCCCTACGTCAACCCGGAAATTGAACCACGCGTGGACATGCTGAAGGAGATCGTTTCGTCGATCAGCGTGGCCTGACCGCCACTGAGTAGGCTAACTGTCGTTCTGAGCTTTCAAAACGGCAGTTGGCGCTACCGACCTTTCGAGGCTCAGCGCCGGCGGTAGCAGAGGTCGAAGATCAGCCGGCCGGCCTCGTGGGCTTTGGCTTCGAAGCTGGTCCGGATCCGGCCTTCGAAGCGTGGCGCCCAGCCCCCGGTTTCATCCACGCCCTCGTTGGGGCCGGTATGTTCGGTGCTGACCGGCGCCCTGCCTTCACGGACCGGTGCACCACCCACCAGGGATTCGACGCCGGACTGCCACACCTGGGTGAGGGGGCTTTCCGGCCCGTGGCGCTCGCCGGTGTGGAGGTTTTCGAAGTCCGGGGACTCCGTCAGGACGTCGCGCACGTGGACGGCGTAGTTGGACCAGTCAGTGGCAATCCGCCACAGGCCGCCCTTCGCGAGGGCACGTGCGGCGAGCTCGGCGAACTCCGGCTGGATGAGGCGCCGTTTATGATGCCGTGACTTGTGCCAGGGGTCGGGAAAAAACACCCAGAGTTCGCTGACGGAACCGGCCGGCAGCATGGTGGCCAGCACCTCGGGCGCGTTGGCTTCCACCACCCGGACGTTGCTTAGCCCCCGGCTGTTGATCTTGATGATGGTGTTGGCCAGGCCCGGGGTGTAAACCTCCACGGCCAGGAAATCCGTGTCCGGGTTCTGCTCGGCAGCGTGGCAGATGGCGTCACCCAGCCCGGACCCGATCTCCACCACCAGCGGTGCCTTTCGGCCAAACTCCGCCTCGGCGTCGAACGTGTAGTCCGGGTGGACCGACGTGTTCGCAACGTGCCGGGGCACGTCCACGGCCCAGCGGTCGGCGTGCTCTTCCCAAGCCGCCTGGCGGCGGCCCTGAAGGCGGGTTCCGCGGCGGACGAAGCTGACGGGCCTGCCGCCGTACGTGCCAAAAGAGGCCTGGGTTCCGGGCGTCACCGGCCGCGGGACATGCGGAGGCTGGGGAGATTCTGGGGATTCGTTCATCCCCTCCAGAATACCCGTGCCGTGCGGCCGCCTGCAGGGGCCTCACCTGCTGGGGCCTCACCTGCAGGGGCGCCCTGACAGGCAGTGACACAATGGGTGCCGTGACCCGTACTGACAACGTTGACGTACCCGGACTGCTCGTCGACGCCGAAATCGACGATGTTCCCCCGGCGTCCCCCACTGCCCTCCCGGACGGGCCCCGCAGCCGCCGCGCCCTGGCCTACCTTGGCCTCTGCCTGGTGCTTATCGGCCTGAACCTCCGTACGGTCTTCTCGAGTTTCTCGGCAGTACTTCCGGAAATAACGTCCGACGCCGGCCTGCCGGGCTGGGCGGTGGTTGTGCTCACCACAATGCCGGTCACCCTCCTGGGTGTCTTCGCGCCGCTGGCCCCTTTCCTCGCCCGCAAGTTCGGAGCCGAACGCGTGCTGCTTGGCGCCATGGCAGTGCTCACGGCGGGGCTGCTGCTCCGGCCCGCGGACATAGGAGGGCTGGTGCCGGGCGACGGTCACCTCCCCACGCTGCTGGTGGGAACAGCCTCCTGCGGTGCCGCCATCGCCCTCTGCAACGTGCTCCTCCCCGGGCTGGTGAAACGCGATTTCCCGCACCGGCTGGGCCTCATGGGCGGCCTGTACACCACGGCGATCTGCGCCTCGGCCGCCCTCGGAGCAGGCTTTACCTACCCTGTCTTCACGGCGACGGGGGAGTGGACGGCAGGGCTGTGGTTCTGGGCGGCGCCGGCCGCCGTCGTCCTTTTGCTGTTTCTCCCCGTAGCGGTCCGGCAGCATCCCGTCCGGCACCAGAAAGTGTCCGACGGCGTCAACGTATGGCGCTCCGGCGTCGCCTGGCAGGTAACCATCTTTATGGTGCTGCAGGCCATGATGTCCTTCAGCGTCTTTGCCTGGCTCGCGCCGATCCTGCGCGAACGCGGAGTGGACGGCGGCACCGCGGGGCTGATGGTGTCCGCTTCGATCGTGCTGCAGATGCTGGGCTCGCTGTTCGCGCCTGCCCTGGCGGCGCGGTTCAAAGACCAGCGCGCCATCAACGTGGTGGTGGCCCTAATGACCGGGGGCGGCTTCGCGCTAAGTATCTTCGGGCCGCTGGAGCTCATCTGGGTGTGGGCCGGGCTGCTGGGCCTCGGGCAGGGAAGTCTCACGGCGGTGGCCCTGACCATGATCATGCTTCGTACCCGCGACGGGCACACCGCCGCGCACCTTTCCGGGATGATGCAGGGCGTGGGTTATGGGCTGGGTTCCACCGGCACACTCATGGTGGGCCAGTTGCACCAGTCCACCGGATCCTTCACGGCCGCCGGGCTGCTGTTCCTGGTGGTGGGCTCGCTGGCAGCGGTATTCGGCTACCGCGCCGGCCGGAACAGGTACATCGAAGGCTAGCCCTTCCACCTGCCGTTTCACGTGCGTTGCCGGAACGTTGCAAAACCGGACCGAAAATCCATTGACAGGCAATGAGTCGCGCCCTAGATTTGCCGTAACGTGAATCACCTTTCAGGTTCACTCAGGGCTTCTCTCGCACTACGTCCGGTTTTTGCGGTATTCAACGAAAGGCATCCCGTGAAGGATACAAAGAAGTTCCTGCTGGCCGCCGTGATGGCTACGGGGCTGGCCCTCAGCGCCTGCGCGCCCACGCCCGGTACAACTGCTCGGGCCGGCTCCGGCGACGCCGACGCGAAGCCGGTGGACGTGGGCATCATCTACTCCAAGACAGGTCCGCTCGCCGCCTACGGTGAGACTTACTACCAAGGCCTGCAGGCGGGCATCGACTACGCCACCGGCGGCACCGGTGAAGTCAACGGCAACAAGATCAACCTGACCTACGCAGACGACGGTGGCGATCCGGACAAGGCAGTCACGGCGGCCAAGGACCTGATCGGCAAGGGCTACAAGATCATCGGCGGCACCGTGGTCTCCGGAATCGCGTTGAAGCTGGCCGAACAGGCCGCCCAGAACAACGTTCTCTACATTTCCGGGCCCGCCGCCACGGACGCCATCCAGGGCATCAACAAGTACACCTTCCGTTCCGGCCGCCAGAGCCTCCAGGACGTGGCCACTGCGGGGTCTTTCCTCGACCCCAATGCCCAGAGGGTAGTAGTTTTCGCACAGGACAACGCCTTCGGACAGGGCAACGTCGCCGCGGTCAAGGCCGTCCTCGGCGCCAAGGGCGCCACTGTTGAGGCCGTCTTGGTTCCAGAGGGACAGGAACTTACCCCCTTCGCCCGCCAGCTCATCGACGCCAAGCCGGACATGATCTTTGTGGCCTGGGCAGGGGCGACCTCCGGCACCATGTGGCAGACCCTTAGCCAGCAGGGCGCCTTCGACGTTGCCACTGTGGTTACCGGCCTCGGCGACGCCTCAACGTTCGGCGCGTACGGAGAGGCGACCTCCAAGATCAGCTTCCTCAGCCACTACTTCCCCGGTGCTTCCGGCACCGAGGTGGAGAAGAAGATGATCGCCGCCGTCGAAAAGGCCGGCCACAAGGCAGACCTCTTCACCCCGGACGGCTTCGTCGCCGGTCAAATGATTGTCCAGGCCATCAAGGAGGGTGGCGCGGATTCCACCGAACTAATGGTCGGGGCGCTGGAAGGCTTCACTTTCGACGGGCCCAAGGGCAAGGAAACCATCCGGGCGACGGACCACGTACTCGAGCAGAACATGTACCAGGCCAAGCTGGTGCAGAAGGCCGGCGCCTGGACCCCCGAGCTCGTCGCCGTGATTCCCGCGGACGAAGTGGCTCCGCCGGAAAAGCGGTAGCGCCGCCGCGTACCCGCCCGGGTGCGGCAGCTCCGAACCCCGGCAGCT
>JBDTQQ010000122.1:0-6868 GCA_039932075.1 Pseudarthrobacter sp.
AACCGGCACGCTCTGGGCTGCAGCCGGCGTCGCCCCGCCTCCGCCGCTCAGGCCAAGCTGGGCAGCGCAGGCCGGCCAGGCTCCCCAGCCTTGCGAGGCCTGGACCTGCTCGGCCACGGCGATCTGCTGTTCGCGGCTGGCCGCGGCCGCGGAACCGGTACCGCCGTGGGCCGCCCACGTGCTGTCGCTGAACTGCAGGCCGCCGGAGTAGCCGTTGCCGGTGTTCGTGGCCCAGTTACCGCCGCTCTCACATTGGGCCAGGGCGTCCCAGGTTCCGCCGTCGGTGGCCGCGTTGGCTCCGGTGGCGGAGAGGGCAAGTCCGGCCGCTGAGATGGCGGCCACGGTGACTCCGCGGCGCGCGGCAGTACGGATGGTGGTGTTTTTCATGTGATGCTCCTGAAGGCCACCAGCGCTCGGTCCGTCCCCGGAGGTTATCGCGCCACTGCCCGCCCCTGACGAATAGAGGTCAATTTTCGGTGTCTGCCGGCCGGGCAGTTCTGGTGGAGGCAGCACCGGGCATTCATTCCGCCCGCGTGGCGGGCTTGCATTTCACGCTAGGACATCCCGCGGCCGTTATCAAACCGAGATGATTTCTGGTGATCAGCTGGTGGCTCGCTGGGGGAGCGCTGCCGCCAAGTACGGCGCGGTGCGGCTCCGGGAGGAACGCGCCACGGCGGCGGCAGTACCGGCAGCGACGATCCGTCCGCCGGCATCGCCACCGGAGGGGCCAAGGTCGATGACCCAGTCGGCGCCCGCCACCACGTCCATGTCGTGTTCCACCACCACCACGGTGTTACCGCTGTCCACCAGGCCATGGAGCTGTGCCATCAGGAGCTGGACGTCGGCGGGGTGCAGCCCGGTGGTCGGCTCGTCCAAAAGGTAGAGCGTGTGCCCGCGCCGGGCGCGTTGGAGTTCGGTGGCGAGCTTGATGCGCTGGGCCTCGCCGCCGGACAGTTCGGTGGCGGGCTGGCCCAGCCGGAGGTAGCCCAGGCCCACATCACGGAGACTCTTCAGGCTGCGGGCCGCCGCGGGAATGTCGGCCAGGAACCCGGCAGCGGCGTCCACTGTCAGGCGGAGCACGTCGGCCACGTTCTTGCCGCGGTACGTCACCTCAAGGGTCTCCGGGTTGTAGCGTGAACCGCTGCACTCAGGGCACGGACCGTAGCTGCCGGGGAGGAAGAGCAGTTCCACGGCGACGAAGCCCTCGCCCTGGCAGGTCTCGCACCGGCCGCCTGCCACATTGAAGGAGAACCGCCCGGCGCCGAATCCGCGTGCCCGGGCCTGATCCGTGGCCGCGAACTCCTTGCGCACAGCGTCAAACAGCCCGGTGTAGGTGGCCAGGTTGGAGCGCGGCGTCCGGCCGATCGGCTTCTGGTCCACGGTAACCAGCCTGTCGAAGCGGTCCGTGCCGCTGACCGTCCCCACGGTCAGCGGTTCGGCGGGATCTTGCTTGTCCGTTTGGGCCTGCTCCGGTTGGGCCAGCTCCGCCGCAGGGAGGTTCCTCAGGCCCGATCCCACGACGTCGGCGAGGACGCGGCTCACCAAGGTCGACTTGCCCGAGCCGGACACGCCCGTGACTGCCGTGAGGACGCCCACCGGGAACCGTGCATCAAGTTCCTTGAGGTTATGCTGGCTGATTCCGTTCAGTTCCAGCCAGCCGTCGGGTTCGCGGGCGCCGCCGCCGGACGCGCCGCCGCCGGACGCATCGCCGCCAGTCGCGCCGTCGCCTGACTCTTCGCCGCCGGTCGCTTCGCCGCCGTCGAACAGGAACGGGCGGGTGACCGACTCCGCAATGGCAGCGAGCCCGGCAACCGGCCCGCTGTCGCCAACCTCGCCGCCGCCTTCCCCGGCGCGGGGCCCCACGTCCACCAGCCAGTCGGCGCGGCGGACCACAGCCATGTTGTGTTCCACCACGAAAACCGAGTTTCCGGACTCCTTGAGCTGGTCAAGGACGGCCAGGAGCGGCTCGGCGTCGGCCGGGTGAAGGCCTGCGGAGGGTTCGTCCAGCACATAGATCACACCGAACAGTCCGGACCTGAGCTGGGTGGCGATCCTCAGCCGCTGCATTTCGCCGGGGGAGAGGGTGGGTGTGGAGCGGCCCAGTGCGAGGTATCCAAGGCCCAGGTCCAGCAGTACCGTGATGCGGTGCAGGAGGTCGGCGGTGATGGCGACAGCCACCTCGTTCTCCTCCCCGGAGGACTGCCGGCGGGAGGCCGTGCCGGCGTCCTTGAGGCCGGCAGTGGGGCGGATGATCTCGGCCAGTTCCACCATGGGTACGGCGTTGAGTTCGGCAATGTTGCGGCCGGCGAAGGACACCGCAAGGGCTTCGGGTCGGAGCCCGGTTCCCCCGCAGCGGGGGCATGGCCCGGATTCCATGAACGCCAGAACGCGCTCACGCATGGCAGCGCTCTGGGAGTCCGCCAGGGTGTGCAGGACGTAGCTTTTGGCGCTCCAGAAACGGCCTTTATACGGCTTGGCCACACGGTCCCGTTCGGGCGTGACTTCGACCACGGGCTGCTCCTCCGTGAACAGGATCCAGTCACGCTGCTTCCTGGGCAGCTTCCGCCAGGGCACGTCCACGTCGTAGCCCAGGTGGCTGAGGATGTCGCGGAGGTTCTTGCCCTGCCAGGCGCCCGGCCACGCCGCGATGGCACCTTCCCGGATGGTCAGGCCGGTGTCCGGGACCAGGGAATTCTCGCTGACCGTGTGTGCCACTCCCAGCCCGTGGCATTCCGGGCATGCGCCTGCCGCAGTGTTCGGTGAGAAGGCGTCGGAGTCCAGCTGGGTGGCCCCTGCCGGATAGGTTCCCGCCCTCGAGAACAGCATGCGGAGCGAATTGGACAGCGTGGTCACTGTGCCCACGGTGGAGCGGCTGCTCGGGGCGCCGCGGCGCTGTTGAAGGGCGACGGCGGGAGGTAGTCCGGAGATCATCTCCACTTTGGGATTGTGGCCCTGCTGGATGAGGCGGCGTGCGTAGGGGGCCACGGATTCGAAGTACCGGCGCTGGGCTTCGGCGTAAATGGTTCCGAACGCCAGTGAAGACTTTCCGGAGCCGGAGACCCCTGTGAAAGCCACGATGGAGTCGCGGGGCACATCCACGTCCACGTTCCGCAAGTTGTTCTCGCGGGCTCCCCGGACCCGGACGAAACCGTCGGAGAGGTGGCCGGAAGTGGGAAGGGTAAGATCATCAGCCTGCTGAGGGTTCCGCATTGGTTCGACTCTAGCCGTGAAGCGGCTGCCGGGCGATATCCTGAGCCGATGGACAATTACCCGGACACTGCCACCGATCCGCTGCCGGAAACGGAACTGGCCGAGGCCGAAGCAGCGCCGCGGCTTCTGCCGCTTGCTGAACTGCACCTGCACATTGAGGGCACGCTGCAGCCCGAGCTGATCTTTGAGCTTGCCGCCCGCAACGGCCTCGCGCTTCCGTATTCGGGCCTCGAGGAGTTGCGGGCGCTGTACGAATTCAGTGACCTGCAGTCCTTCCTGAACCTGTACTACGCCAATATGGCGGTGCTGCAGACTGAGCAGGATTTTGCCGACATGACCCGCGCCTACCTGGCCCGGGCGGCCGCTGCCGGGGTCCGGCATGCCGAGATCATGATGGACCCGCAGGCCCACATTTCCCGCGGCGTCAGCCTGGAAACCTGCGTTAATGGTGTGGCCTCGGCCCTGGCCACGTCGGTGGAGGACTATGGAATTTCCACCCTGCTGATCGCTGCGTTCCTGCGTGACCTTTCCGAGGAGTCCGCGCTGGAGGTCCTGGACGGCCTGTTGGCCATGAACGCACCCATCGCGGCCATCGGCCTGGACTCCGCCGAAGTGGGCAACCCGCCGGCCAAGTTTGAGCGGCTGTTCGCGAAGGCGCGCGAAGCGGGCCTTCGGCTCACCGCGCACGCGGGCGAGGAGGGACCGGCGTCGTACATCATCGAAGCGCTGGACGTCCTGGGCGTGGAGCGGATTGACCACGGCATCCGCTGCATGGAGGACCCGGACTTGGTGGAACGCCTCGTGGACGAGCGGATTCCGTTGACGGTCTGCCCGCTGTCGAACGTCCGGCTCCGGGCCGTGGACACCCTGGCTGAGCATCCCCTGCCGGCGATGCTTGCCGCGGGGCTCAACGTTTCGGTTAATTCGGACGATCCTGCCTACTTCGGCGGCTACGTGGATGACAACTTCGCACAGTTGCAGGCGGCGTTTGAGCTGTCGGATTTTGACAGGTCCCGGCTCGCGGCCAATTCCATCCACTCGTCGTTTGCTTCCGAAGAGAGGAAAGCTGAGCTTCTTGACGAGTTGAACCGCGGCTAGCTCCGGCCCGAAGTGGTCGCTAAACTGGGACCCGTGCGTGTCTGGGAAGTGACCGGCAGTTCCCCGAATAGCGCTCCGGGGTTGAGAAAACAGCCCACGAGCCGAGACTCTTGCCTCAGTTCCGCTGTAATCGACGTCATAGTCGGTCACGACACGCAGAGTTAACCATTTCAAGTCGTGCGATTTAATACCGTCTTGGCAAGATGCCTAGAGACAGATCGCTTCACTAAGGGGAATCATGGCCACGTCCACCGCAGAAAACACCTACCTTCGACTCAAGACCGTGCTGGATGTCCTGACGGAGGGCACGTGGACCGGCGAGGCACGCAACGCCGGTGAAGTCCTGGCGGAAGCCACGGCTCGCGTGCCGTTCACCGATCACGAGGCGACGCTGCTCAGCGGCGGCATTCCCCGCGGCCACAAGACCCTCACCTCGGCCACCGCCAAGCTGGTCAAGGCCGGCTGGCTCGTCAAGGGCCGTTCCGGCTGGACCATCACCGAGGACGGCATGCGTGCCACCGTCGCCTTCGCCGATGCGGATACGTTCGCGGCAGCGCTCGACGCCGGCACTCCGGTCCCGGCAGACACCCCGGTTCCCGCCGCTCCCGCTGTACAGAAGGCACCCGCCAAGGTGGCGGCCGCCAGCAAGACCTCCGGTGCGAAGGCAGTGGCCGCTGAGGCACCTTCGAAGAAGGCTCCCGCCAAGAAAGCCCCGGCCAAGAAGGCTGCCGAGGCAGTGGGCAAGGCCGCGAAGCTGATCGAGGAAGCCGTGGAGCCGGTAGTCAAGGCTGTCCGTTCGCGCAAGGCGCCCGCCACGAAGTCCAAGGCTGAGAGCGTTGTGGCGGAGCCTCTGGAAGGCCCGGATGAGGAAACTTTCCCGCAGCCCGAAGCCGTGGCCGTGGCCGGTGACTTCAATACCCTTCTGGGTGCCCCGGAGAACTGGGCGCCGCAGTATGACGAGTCGCAGATGGACTTCGACTTCAGCTCGCAGCTGTGGACGAAGAGCACCGAACTGCCCGCTGGCTATTACACCTTCAAGATTGCGCTGAACCGGTCGTGGAGCGAAAACTACGGCGCGTTCGGTACGTTCGATGGTCCCAACCACGAGCTGCACCATGACGGCGGCACTGTCACCATCCGCTACGACCACCGCACGCGGGACATCACTATCAACAACTGATAGCTGTAACTGCTGCCGCGGTTACCGGCGGCGCATTCTCTGGACAAAATGTCCTGAGTGAAGCAGTGTGGGAACCGGCCGTACTGGCTGGTTCCCACACCTGTTTCCGAACACAAGGAGATGCAAAAAGTGACCCTTCCCTCAGGCCTGACACCGGGAGTATGGCTCCTCGACATGTCCCACAGCGAGGTTGGCTTCACGGTCCGCCACGCTGGCATCAGCAAGGTCCGCGGCCGTTTCACGGACGCTTCGGCGGAAGCGCGTGTTGGCGAGTCCCTGGCCGATGCTTCACTTCACGCCACGGTCAAAACCGCCAGCTTCGAATCCGGCGACGCCAACCGCGACGGGCACGTCAAGGGCCCTGACTTCTTTGATGTGGAGCAATTTCCGGAGATGACGTTCCGTGCCACCTCGGTGGAGGGCGACGGCGAGGATTACACGCTCACCGGCGATCTCACCATCCGCGGCGTCACCAAGCCGGTGGAGTTGGAAGTCGAATTCACGGGGGTTGCTGTTGACCCGTTCGGCGCCACGCGCGCGGGTTTCTCCGCTGAAACCGACATCAGCCGCAAGGAATACGGACTGACCTGGAACGCGGCTCTGGAAGCCGGCGGCCTGCTCGTCAGCGACAAAGTCAAGATCAACGTCGAAGCTGCGCTGGTCAAGCAGGCCTGAGTGCCATGACCACTGGAAGCCCCCAGCGGGGTGATATCCGGCTCTCTGCCCGCGTCTTTGGCGTAGTGCAGGGAGTCGGATTCCGTTTCTGGACCATGGGCAAGGCTGACGAGCTGGCGCTCAGGGGCGTCGTGAAGAACCTCGACGACGGTTCAGTATCGGTGGTTGCCGAAGGGCAGGAGGAGCAGGTGCAGCAACTGCTGGACTGGCTGAGGTCGGAGAACGCACCCGGGCGCGTGGAGCGGGTGGAAGAAACGATCTCGGACGCCGACGGGTCCTTCCGGGATTTCAGGGCCCGCTGACGCGTTCCTTGCAGACTTCAGTTCCCGCCGATGCGTTCCCTCGGGCCCGGCGGATAGGCGTGCCGCCCGCCGGCCAGGATCAGCACAAACGAGATGATCGCAGGAATGGCGGCTGCCACAGGGATCAGGACAGGTCCGGCCAACGTTAGGGCGGCGGCGCCGAACATCGCTCCGATGGTGATGCCCACCTGGATAGTCAGGACGGTCAGGCCGTTGGCGGCGTCCCGGTATTCACCGCCCGCCCGGAGGATGGCGGACTGGTTGTAGATCCCCATGGCGCCGATGCCGGTGCCCCACACGAACATCAGGAGCATCGCTGCCGGCAGCGCGAGGTCTTCGCCCGCCACGCCGCCCAGCGCAAGGCCGGGCAGGGCGGTTCCCACCGGGGGGAGCAGCAGAAGCG
>JBDTQQ010000123.1:0-6845 GCA_039932075.1 Pseudarthrobacter sp.
TCGAGCTCGGAGCGCAGGGCCTCGGGCAGGGACTCCCCGAATTTCGCGTACCACTCTTCGATCGAGGCCAGCTCGGCATCCCACTCCTCGCGGTCGACGCGTACTGCATCTTCCACGTGGGCGTGGGTGAGATCCAGGCCGGTAAGGTCCAGCGAGTGGCCCGCCGGGACGAAGCCGATGGGCGTTTCGACGGCGTCAGCCTTGCCTTCGAGGCGCTCGATGGCCCACTTCAGGACGCGGGCGTTGTCGCCGAAGCCCGGCCACGCGAAACCGCCGTCGGCAGTGCGGCGGAACCAGTTGACCAGGAAGATGTGCGGAAGCCGCTCCGGGTTGGCTTTGCCCGAGACGCTGATCCAGTGCTTCAGGTAGTCGCCGGCGTCGTAGCCGATGAACGGCAGCATGGCCATCGGGTCGCGGCGTAGGACGCCGACCTGGCCGGCGGCTGCCGCCGTGGTTTCCGAGGAGAGCGTGGAGCCCATAAAGATGCCGTTAGTCCAGCTGCGGGCCTGGGTGACCAGGGGAACCGTGGTCTTGCGCCGGCCGCCGAAGAGGATGGCCGAGAGCTCCACGCCTTCGGGGCTGTAGTACTCCTCAGCCAGCATGTCGACCTGCGAGATCGGCGTGCAGAAGCGGGAGTTGGGGTGCGCGGCCGGCTTGTCCGAATCCGGAGTCCACGAGTTGCCCTGCCAGTCCGTCAGGTGGGCGGGGACCTCGTCGGTCATGCCTTCCCACCACACGCCGCCGTCATCCGTGAGGGCGACGTTGGTGAAGATGCTGTGGCCCTTGGCGATGGCGCGCATGGCGTTGGGGTTGGTCCCCCAGCCGGTGCCCGGCGCTACGCCGAACAGGCCTGCCTCGGGGTTGGTGGCGCGCAGCTCGCCTTCCTTGCCGATCCGCATCCAGGTGATGTCGTCGCCGAGGGTTTCGACTTCCCAGCCTTCGATGGTGGGGTCCAACAGGGCGAGGTTGGTCTTGCCACAGGCGGAAGGGAAGGCCGCGGAAATGTAGTACTTCTTCTTCTCCGGCGAGGTGAGCTTGAGGATGAGCATGTGCTCGGCCAGCCAGCCTTCGTCGCGGGCCATTACGGAGGCGATCCGCAGGGCGTAGCACTTCTTGCCCAGCAGCGCGTTTCCGCCGTAGCCGGAGCCGAAGGACCAGATGGAACGCTCCTCGGGGAAGTGGACAATCCACTTGTCGGGGTTGCACGGCCACGAAACGTCGGCCTGGCCGGCTTCGAGCGGCGCGCCCAGGGAGTGCAGGGCCGGCACGAAGAATGCGTTCGTCGACGTGATTTTGTCCAGCACCTCGGTGCCGATGTTGGCCATGATGCGCATGGAGGCGACCACGTAGGCGCTGTCGGTAATCTCCACGCCGAACTTGGGATCCTCGGCGTCGAGATGGCCCATCACGAACGGGATGACGTACATGGTGCGGCCGCGCATGGAGCCAGCGAACAGTCCGCGCAGCTTTTGCTTCATCTCAGCCGGAGCCATCCAGTTGTTGGTGAAGCCGGCGTCGCGTTCCTTTTCGGAACAGATGAAGGTCTGCTCTTCGACCCGCGCTACGTCGGCCGGGTCGGAGAAGGCCGCGAAGGAGTTGGGGAAAGTCTCCGGGTTCAGCCGCGTCAGCGTGCCGGCTGCCACGAGCTCGTCGGTGAGGCGGGTGTTCTCTTCCTCGGATCCGTCAACCCAGTGGATGCGGTCCGGCTGCGTAAGTTCTGCAACCTCTTCGACCCATGCCAGCAGTGCGGCATGTGTGGTGGGTGCTTGTTCAAGCAGCGGTTTCTGCGCCAGATCGCCCATTACGGTTCCCTTCCTCGGGTTCATCGGTGTGTCCTAAATGTTATTGGCCGCCCCGGGGTCACCAGCCACGTCAGTTGTGCACGTTTCTGCTTCTTTCGGATGGAAACCGCGCAAATTCAAGGAAAACCCGCGCAAATCGATGGAATTAAGTGATAAAGGTCACCTAGACCGGTCTAGTCGGCTATATTACACGGCTCCCGATTTGGCACCGGGGCCTCCACTCGCGTAAAGTAATTCGAGGTTCGGGGGGCGAGATGCTCCGCGAAACAGAATATGCGCCCATAGCTCAGCTGGATAGAGCGTCTGTCTACGGAACAGAAGGCCGGGGGTTCGAATCCCTCTGGGCGCACAGAATGAAGGTCCGCACCGGTTCGCCGGTGCGGACCTTTTGCTTTAAGCGCTTCCATCCGCGCTGCCCCGCCAGCGGGTGCCGCCCACCGCCGCCGGGAGCCGGGCGTAGGCTGGACAAATGACGCCCCAAACCTTGGAACGGGAATTTGATGTCGTAATCATTGGCGCAGGGGCCGTGGGTGAAAACGTTGCGGACCGTGCAGGCCAGGGTGGACTCACCGTTGTAGTTGTTGAGGCCGAACTGGTTGGCGGTGAATGTTCCTACTGGGCCTGCATGCCATCCAAGGCGCTACTCCGCCCAGGCACGGCCCTTCACGGTGCGCAGACCGTGCCCGGCGCCGAAGAGGCGGTCACCCGCACGCTGGACGCAGCGTCAGTGCTCAAGCGCCGCGACTATTTCACCGCCAATTGGCAGGACGGGGGCGCGGTGAAGTGGCTCGAAGGCGCCGGTATCCAACTCATCCGCGGCCGCGGCCGGCTCACCGGGCCCTGCGCCGTGGAAGTAGGCGGGCTGGACGGCAATACATACCAGCTCAAGGCCCGTCACGCCGTCGTACTGGCCACCGGCTCCACCCCCAACAAGCCGCCCATCAAGGGACTCTCAGAACTCAACGTCTGGGGCACCCGGGAAGCTACGTCGGCAAAGGAAATCCCGGAACGGCTGGTGGTCCTCGGCGGCGGCGTGGCCGGCACCGAACTGGCTCAGGCATTCGCCCGCCTGGGCGCGGACGTGACTTTAGTGGCCAGGAGCGGGCTCCTGGCCAGCTTCCCGGCCGAAGCCAGCAGCCTCGTGGCCGCAGGACTGCGGGCGGACGGCGTGGAGATTCGCCTCGGCACGTCGACGGAAAGCATCCACCAAAACGACGACGGCACCTTCACCTTGACGCTGCATGCCCGGACTGCCGGTGAACAAAGCACGGTGACGGCGGACAAGGTCCTGGTCTCCACCGGCAGGCATCCGGCGCTCGACGGCCTCGGCCTGGAAAACGTGGGCTTCGAGGCCCAGGACGGGAAGCCGCTCCAGATCCGCACCGACTCCACTGGCCTAGTCCAGGGCTTGGAAGGGAAGGAACCCTGGCTCTACGCGGTGGGAGACGCCGCCGGCAAGAATTACTTCACGCACCAAGGTAAGTACGAGGCCCGGGCAACCGGGGACGCCATTGCCGCCCGGGCCAAGGGCGAACTGGAGGGTGTCCCGGCAGCCTGGAGCCGCTATGCCCAGACAGCCAACCAGCACGCCGTGCCCAGCGTGGTGTTCACCGATCCGGAACTGGCCGCCGTGGGACGGACGCTGGAGCAAGCCAGGAAGGACGGCTACAACGCCTCATCCGTGGAACTGCCCATCGAGGTATCAGGATCGTCCCTGCACTCCGAGCACTACGAAGGCTGGGCGCAGCTGGTAGTCGACGAGGACCGCAGGGTTCTTCTGGGTGCCACTTTCGCCGGACCGGACGTGGGAGAACTGCTCCACGCCGCCACGATAGCCGTGGTGGGCGAGGTCCCGCTGGAACGGCTATGGCATGCAGTGCCGTCATTTCCGACCATCAGCGAGGTGTGGCTGCGGTTGCTGGAAAAGTACGGCCTGTAGCTTATTTGAACTGACTGGTCAGTTCAGTTAGGATGGGTGGAGACATTAATCGTCGAAAGGTCACCCTTGCTATTTGTCCAGCAGCTCCATATGAAGGGCCGGCGCGACGAACTACTTCCGCCCACCTCCCTGCGCGTCAGCCAGGGCGAGCTGCTGCTCGTGACAGCGGATCGGCAGGACCAAAGAACCGCCCTCGCGCTGTCCATCAGTGGGCGCATGAAGCCCAGCGACGGCCAGGTCACGTGGGCCGGCAGCTCGCGCACCAAGGCCCTTCGGCTCGCCAGCGCCCTGGTCGACTCCCCCGGGGTTAATGAACCGGAGCAGCACCTCAGCGTGCGCGACCTGGTGACCGAGGACCTCGCACTGGTCCCCCGGCGCTACCGCGGCGCACTCCTCAGCAAACCCTGGCTCAAGGTCAACAGGTTTGAGGACATCGCGGATCTTTGGACCGAACAGCTGCCGGCCGGCAAGCGGATGGAGCTGCTGACGGCCTTGGCGCTGGCCAACCCGCACACGGATCTCCTGGTGGTAGATTCCCCGGACAGGCACAGTGCCAGCGTTGCGGACTGGCTGCCGCGGCTTGAAGCGCTTGCGTACGACGGCGGGCGGCCACTCGCCGTCGTCGCCACTGTCACTGCCCTCCCGGACTCATGGACGGGACCGGCTGCCGTGATCGGCAACGCGGTCCAGCGGCTGGAGGAAACGCGCGCGGCCCGGGAACCTGCCCCGATCGACGAACCTGCCCCGGCTGACGATGAAACAGAAGCCTTCCTACGCGAAACCGAGGACGCCAAGTGACCGTGCTGCGGCTGGCCCGTTCCGAGCTGAAGCGGATGACCGGCGGGTTACTGCCGAAGCTGACCATCCTTGCCCTGATCATGGTGCCGCTCCTGTATGGCGCCGTGTACTTGTACGCCAACTGGAACCCTTACGGGAACCTGAACCAGATCGACGCCGCCCTGGTGGTGGAAGACACCGGCGCCATTTCGGGCGACGGCACCGAACTCCACGCCGGCACAGACGTGGCAGACGGGCTGATCGACGGCCACGTCTTCAACTGGAAGCCCGTCACCAAGGCCGCAGAGGCCGACGAGGGTGTCAGTAACGGCAAGTACGCGTTTGCGCTGAAGATCCCCCAGGACTTCTCCACCAACCTGGTCTCACCGGGCAGCTTCGATTCAGCCAGCCAGGCGATGCTGAACGTCACCACCAACGATGCCAACAACTATCTGCTGAGCACCATCGTGGATAAGCTCACCACCTCGGTCCACACCACCGTTGCCAAGGAGGTGGGTGAAGAGACCGCAAACCAGCTCCTCACGGGATTCGGCACCATCCATGCCCAGATGCTGAAGGCAGGAGACGGGGCCGGACAACTGGCCGACGGCGTTGCCACTCTTCGCGACGGGGCCAGCACACTGCACGCAGGTACTACTGAACTCAGCACCGGGGCCGCGGAGCTCTACAACGGACAACTGAAACTGCGTGATGGCGCCAACCGGCTGACCGACGGCGCCGGACAGCTCAGCAGCGGCCTCACCCTCCTGAAGGACAAGACCGCCACACTCCCCACGGACACCCAGACCCTGGCCAACGGGGCCGCGAGCGTGGCCGCAGGGAACGCCCAGCTGAACACCAAGGTCCAGAATATTGTCACCCAACTGGATGCCGCGGACCAGGGACTGCGGGCACGCGTGATCGAATCGAACACCCGCCTCGTCGCCGCCGCCGTGATCACACAGGAACAGGCGAACAGCATTCTGGCCGACTTCGACTCCGCCGCGGCCACCAGCCCGGTGGCCGCGGCGAAGAGCACCATCCAGGCCGACGCCGCCCAGCTCCAGCAGCTGTCGGACGGCGCCACGGCCGTGAGCGTGGGCGCCGCACAACTTGCCTCGGCCACGCCGGCCTTGAAGGACGCCGTGGTACAGGCCTCAGGCGGCGCCGACCAGCTCCACACCGGCGCGGCCACGTTGGCCACCGGCCAGCAGACCGCGCTCGACGGAGCCGGCCGCTTGGCGGAGGGTGCTAAGACTGTCGACGCCGGCGCGGGGCAACTTGAGGCGGGCGCCATTACGGCCGCTGACGGGTCGCGGACGCTCGCCACCGAGATTGCCCGGGGTGCCGGGCAAGTGCCCAACCCCGACGATGCGCAGAAGGACAGCCTGTCCCAGGTGATAGCGGATCCTGTTGCAGTCAGCAACGTCTCCCAGGCCAAAGCGGACTCCTACGGCGCGGGACTGGCACCCTTCTTCCTGACCCTTGCACTGTGGATCGGCATCTTTATGCTGGTCCAGGCCATGCGGCCCATCACCCAGCGGGCTCTGGCGTCGAACGCCCCCTCGTGGAAAATCGCCGTCGGCGGCTGGCTTCCGTTCCTGGCCGTCTCAGCAGTCCAGGCCACCCTCCTAACCTTGGTGGTCAACTTGGCATTGGGACTGAACCCGGTGCATCCGGTCCTGATGTGGCTGTTCATGCTGGCCGCGGCGATGGCGTTCAGCGCCATCATCCAGGGTGTGGTTGCTTTGCTGGGGTCGCCCGGCAAGATGGTGGTACTGATCCTGCTGGTGCTGCAGCTTGTATCGTCGGGCGGAACGTTTCCATGGCAGACCACCCCGCAGCCACTGCACGTGGTGCACGAGGTCCTCCCCATGGGCTACGTGGTGACCGGCATGCGGCACCTCATCTATGGCGCGGACTTGTCCATGATTGTGCCAACTGTCCTGGGGCTGCTCGGCTACACGCTGCTGGGCGCCGCGATGTCCACCTTCGCGGTCCGGAAGCACAAGTACTGGACGCTCAAGACGCTCAAGCCTGAGATTGCGGTATGAGCGCCGTGCTGCCGGACCATGGTGCGGGCGAGAAGAAACTCCGCCCGGCCCGCACCAACGCGACCCGGCAAAAGCTGTTCGACGCCTCCATGGAGTTGATCGGCGAGCGGGGTGCTGCCGGAGTGACCGTGGACGAGATCGCCGCCGCCGCGGGTGTTTCCAAAGGCACTGTCTACTACAACTTCGGCAGTAAGTCCGACCTGATTGCACAGTTGCTGCGGCATGGCGTGGACATCCTGAAGGCGCGCCTGCTCAGCGCGGCCGGTGATCCCG
>JBDTQQ010000124.1:0-6822 GCA_039932075.1 Pseudarthrobacter sp.
GACCAGCGCATGATCAGACCCCGCAGCAGGATCCCGCGGTTCCTGGGCCGGCTGCGGTGCGTTGCTGATGATCCGCACGGGCCGGCTGGTCAGCCGGTACTTGGCCATCAGCGCTTCAGTGGTCCTGCTGATGGTGGCCACGATGTCCGCGCGGTTTAGAAGGAGGCGTTGCGGCCAGAAGGCCTTGTGGTACATGCGCCACAGGATGCGCACCGGCGCCGGCAGGAATCCCGGCGGTGCGGGGTGCTCGTAATAGATGAGGTCGTGCAGGGTCAGGACCAGGCCATAGTTGCGTCCCCAGCTGCCCATGGTCTGCATCGGGCAGACCACCACATCCGCGCCGAGCGGGTTGATCCTGCGGGCAACGAACAGCTCTGCCGGGGACAGCGGGCTGTTGATCAGCGTGTAGGGAACATCCGGGAGCAGGGCGAGTTGCCGGGCATCGCTTATCAGCATGGAGACGTCGGCGATCTTCGCCGTGGCGGCAATCAGGCTCGCGCCGTAGCGGCTGATGCCGTCGTGGTGGTCGTTCCTGGTGAACCGTGCATCGATGACAATCTTCATGCGGGGTGGTCCTTAAGGAAGCTGCGGATGAAACCGGCGGCGGGTGCGGGCGTTTCGTAGTGGATGAGGTGGCCGACGCCGGGGATGACTTTGAGTTCCCCGTCCGGCAGGAGGGCGGCGAGGTGGTGCTGGTCCGGTAGTGTGGCGATTTCGTCTTTTTCGCCGGCCACGAGCAGCACCGGCAGTGTGAGTTTGTCGGCAACCTCCGCCACGTGGGCGCTGACGGATGCAGTGAATGACTGGAGGAGGCTTTCCCGGTCCGCGAATGCACTGAAGTAGGCGTGGTGCTGGCCGTGGATGAAGCGGCGGAGGTCCCTGTTGCCCGTTTTGGCCATGGCCTCGCTCATCACCCGGACGATCACCGGGTTGCGCAGTAGTGCGAGGCCAAGCGGGCGGGGGAGACGCGCGGCGATCCGGTAGTAGAGGACGGCCAGCTTGGTCATGATGCCCTTGGGGCCTTCCAGGGCGGGCGCGGCGATGGGATTGACGAGAATCAGGGGCGCGACTTTCCCGGGATGCGTGGCCACAAAATGGGACGCGATGATCGAGCCGAAGGAGTGTCCCAGCAGTACGGTGTCCGGTCCCAGGCCAAGGGCAGTCATAAAGGAGCTGATGAAGTCGCCGTATTGTTGCACCGAATGTTCTCCTGCCACGAACGCGGCGGAGCTGCCGAAGCCCGGGAGGTCAGGCATGATGATCCGCATTTCCGGCAGTTGGTCGGCTACGCGGAGCAGGCCGTGGTGGTCGCCACGGAACCCGTGGATGACCAGGATGGTGCGGGTTTCGGCGGTGGCCTGGACCGGTTCGTACGTCCAGTACGCCACGGCGCTGCCGTCGAGTTCGATTTCTGCAGCGTGGGTGCGGGCTGGCAGCCGGGCGCTGAAGTAGGACGGCGCGGCGGAGGACTGGTGGGCGGCGGTTTTCATGGGTCCCGGTCCTAGTTGACGTTGTCGGGGTGGGAGCCGGTGCGCTGCCCGCGCTCCAGCTCCGCAAGGACCGCCATGTCGCGGTCTGAAAGGACAAAACCGAAGACGTCCAGGTTTTCCCTGATGCGGGCCTCTGAACTGGCCTTGGGGATGGCAATGTTTCCCAGCTGGACATGCCACCGCAGGATGATCTGGGCGGGTGTCCGGCCATGTTCGGCGGCAAGGGCAAGCACCGCTGGGTCTTCCAGAACGTGCCCGCGGCCCAGCGGGCTCCACGCCTCCGTCAGGATTCCCAGGCCGTGGTGCTTCTCCCTGAGTTCGGCCTGCTGCAGCCAGGGGTGCAATTCAATCTGGTTCACCGCCGGCACCACTTCGGCGGTTTCGAGCAGGCGGTCCAGGTGAGCTGGCTGGAAGTTGCAGACACCGATGGCGCGCACTTTCCCTTCGCGGTAAAGGGTCTCCAGGGCACGATACGTTTCGGTGAAGAGACCCCGCCGGGCGCAGGGCCAGTGAATAAGGTACATGTCCACGTAGTCCAGGCCGAGATTGACCATGGACGTATCAAACGCCCGCAGCGTTTGGTCATACCCCTGGTCATCGTTCCAGACCTTCGTGGTGACAAAGACGTCCTCACGCCGGAGCCCCGGCGAGGATTCGCCGGAACCGCCGCTGCCGCCGTCGGAATCAACGGCCGCGCCAAGAGCGCGCGCCACCCCGGCCTCGTTACCGTACATGGCGGCAGTGTCGAAGTGGCGGTAACCAGTGCCCAGGGCCATGGCCACCAGCGATGATGCATCCGCCGCCGGAACCTTGTAGAGCCCAAACCCCAGCTGGTAGATCAGCACACCGTTGTTGAGACTAAGCCGGGGAGAAGGTTTCATAGGACTGACTTTACCCATTCGCCGGGGCCAGGCCCTCAAAGCCCACCAGCCGGCGCGCGGTGGCTTCATCAAGAATCAGGTCCGTGGCGAGGCCTGCCGTGAGGGCACCGCGCAGGCCGTTGATCTTGGACGCCCCTGACACCACACAGATCCGGCGGCGGACCTGCCGCAACTGCGAGAGCGCCGGGCCTGTGGAACGCTCGTTCAAAACGATGCCGTCAGACGAGCCGTCCCGGCGGAAAAAGACGGTGGCGACATCACCCACCACATCGGAATGGGCAAGCATCCGGAGGTCGTTTTCGTCCAGGTAGCCGCCGGCATAGACATGGCTCGGATAGTCGGCTTCGACGGATCCGACCCCGAAAATAGCGATGCTCATCCGGGCTTGCAGATCAAGGATGCGCTGCACGCTGCGCTCATTCCACATGGCAGCCTTGGTGGCCGCATGATCAAAGAACGCGGGCACCGGGAACTGCTCCACCCGGGCACCGTAGGCGCTGCCGAAACGGCGCATGATGTCACTCGCGTAGGTGATGCCGGTGGTGTGCATGTTTCCGGCGCCATTGAGTTGGACCACCACTGTGTCATGGGTGATCTTTCGGGTCAGGTGCCTGCTGACGGCGCTGAGAGTCGAGCCCCATGCGACGCCAAGGATTGCGTTGGAATCCACCAGGGGCCCGATGGTGCGCGCTGCCTGCAAAGCAACGCGGTCCAGGGTTTCAGCCTCGTTGAGTGTCTCGAGCACCGGAACAACGTGAACATCCACGTTGTACTCCTGCCTGATCATGCTTTCGAGCTCCGGGCCGGTGTCCAGGGGATTGCGGATCTGGATTTGGACCAGTCCCGTGTCCCTGGCGGCGGAAAGAAGCCTCGACACCGTGGACCGGGACGTCCGGAGCTCCCTGGCGATCGCGTCCATGGTCAGGTCCTGGAGGTAATACATCTGTGCAGCCCGGAGCGCATCGGAGTGGCGGGAGGGCATCATGGGGCATCCAATCTGCACGTTTGTGCATAGAGCTTGACTACATTTTCCATTAGTCCAAAGAATAGTTGAAGAAGGGCGGCTGACCTGCGAGGGTAGCCCCAAGGACTAAACCCAAGGAGCAGTTTTTGGGACTCAAGGACTCATCTGACCATCTCGGCGCCGCGCCTGCGAGCTCGTCGGCGCCCCGTGCCGCCGCTGAGGCCCTGCGGAAGCGTCCGCAGGCCAAGGTGCTGATCATCGGCGGTGGAATCAACGGGGTAGGCACGTTCCGGGATCTTGCTCTCCAGGGTGTGGATGTTGCCCTGGTGGAACGGGGCGACTACTGCCAGGGTGCCAGCGGCGCATCCTCACACATGATCCACGGCGGCATCCGGTACCTGGAAAACGGCGAGTTCCGGCTGGTCCGGGAGTCTGTGGTTGAGCGCAACCGGCTCCTGCGAATCGCGCCCCACTACGTCAAGCCCCTCCAGACCACGATTCCCATTTTCAGCACCTTCTCCGGCGTGCTGTCCGCCCCCTTGAGGTTTCTGACCCACAAGCAGCAGGGCAAGCCCAAAGAACGCGGCGCATTCCTGATCAAGCTTGGCCTGAGCCTGTACGACTCATTCTCGCGCGACGGGGGCTCCGTGCCGCGGCACGAGTTCCGGGGCCGCAAGCGGGCGCTGGCGGAACTTCCACGCCTGCACCCCGGCATCAAGTATGCCGCCACCTACTTTGACGCCTCGGTGCACAATCCCGAACGTCTGACCCTGGACGTACTCCAGGACGGTGAAAAAGCCGGGCTCGTGAACGCAGGACCGGCAGGCACCACGGCCCGGGCCAGCAATTACGTTTCGCTCCAGTCGATGGGCAGCGGGGTTAATGGCGGAAACGGCAGCACTGTTCAATTGCGCGACGAATTGACGGGGGAGGTCTTTGACTTCACCGCCGAGGTCATTGTGAACACCACCGGGGCGTGGGTGGACCTGACCAACGAGGCGATGGGTGCCGCTTCCCGCTTTATGGGCGGCACCAAGGGATCGCACATCGTGCTTGACCACCCGGACCTGCTCGAGGCCTGCAAGGGCCGGGAGATCTTCTTTGAACACACTGACGGCCGGATCGTCCTGATTTACCCCATGGGGGACAGGGTCCTGGTGGGCACCACCGATGTAGACGCCGACATGGCCCAGGACGCGGTGTGCACGGACGGGGAGATCGACTACTTCCTTGAGCTGATCGGGCATGTCTTCCCTGACATCCCCGTTGACCGCGGGCAGATCGTCTACACGTTCTCCGGCGTGCGTCCGTTGCCCCGCCACGACGCAACCCAGCCGGGATTCGTTTCCCGCGACTACCGGATTGAACGCCGGGCAGGCGGCCCGGGTGCCGTCGTCTTTAGCCTGGTGGGCGGCAAGTGGACAACATTCCGGGCGCTGGCCGAGCACCTGGCCAACGACGTGCTTGCCGAACTGGGCATGGAGCGCCAGGTGTCGACGGCGGCACTGGCCATCGGCGGGGGCGCCGGTTTCCCGGCGGACGAGGCCGGTGTCCAGGCCTGGATCAAGGCGCACATTTCCGCGAACCGCGGTGCCGACCGGACGGCGCTCCTCCTCACCCGCTACGGCACCAGGGCGGAGGAGGTCATCAGCTTCCTCGACGGCGGTCCTGACCAGCTGTTGCGCTCAACCCTCGAACTCAGCGTCCGCGAGCTTGAATTCATGGCCCGCCATGAGCAGATCGGGCACCTTACCGATGTGCTCATCCGCCGGACTTCCCTCGCCTTCCGGGGGCTGGTCACCGGCGAGCTGCTGAACGAGGTGTCTGAGGTGATGGCAGGTCCGCTGGGCTGGGATGCCGCAGCACAGGCCCGTGAGATCCACCACGCCGAGGAGGTGTTGGGGCGGTTGCACCGCGTGCAGGTCCACAGCCTGGTCGCCTAGCCGGCCACGCTGCAGCCGGAGCGTCAACGCGCTCCGGCTCAACGGTCCTTCAACCCGCGAGGGACCGACAACAAAAAATGAGGAGTCAATGATGTCTCTTGGAATAGTTTTTCTTTCCGAAGTCTTCGGAACCGCGATGCTAACTCTTCTGGGTTGCGGCGTCGTGGCCAACGTGGCCCTGAAGGGCACGAAAGGTAACAGTGGCGGGTTCCTGATGGTCACGTGGGGGTGGGGCATCGCCGTCTTCTGCGGTGTCTTTGTTGCCGCCAAGTCCGGTGCCCACCTCAATCCCGCCGTGACCCTCGGCCTGCTGGTGAACGGCAAAGCCGAGTTCGCCCCCGGCGTCACGGTGGATGTGGCATCCACCCTGACCTACTTCGGCGGCGAACTTCTGGGCGCCTTCCTCGGCGCAGTTGTCTGCTGGCTCGCCTACAAGCAGCACTTCGATGACGAGCCCGCGCAGGCCTCCAAACTCGGCGTTTTCTCCACCGGCCCTGCCATCCGCTCCAACCCATGGAACCTGATCACCGAAATCATCGGCACCTTCGTCCTGGTCTTCGTGATCCTCACCTTGGGCGGAACCCCCTCCGGGCTGGGCCCGCTGGCTGTAGCCCTCTTGGTGGTTGGCATCGGCGTTTCACTGGGCGGTCCCACCGGCTACGCCATCAACCCCGCCCGCGACCTCGGTCCCCGCATTGCCCACGCCCTTCTGCCGATCAAGGGCAAGGGCAGCAGCGACTGGGCCTACTCGTGGATCCCGGTAGTGGGACCGCTGGTGGGCGGAGCCTTAGGCGGAATTGTGGCCAAGCTTGCCCCCATCATCATCACCGCAGCATCCTGACCGATCAGCTATCAAACCCTGCATATAGACAAGGACGTCAACATGAACCAGTACGTGATCGCCATCGACCAAGGCACTACCAGCTCGCGCGCCATCATTTTCGACCACAGCGGCAACATCGTTTCATCGGGGCAAATGGAGCACGAACAGATCTTCCCGCAGGCCGGTTGGGTGGAGCACAACCCCGCCGAAATCTGGAACAACACCCGCGAGGTCATCGCTTCGGCGCTCTCAAAGGCGAACCTGACGCGGCACGATATTGCCGCCGTCGGAATTACCAATCAGCGCGAAACCGCTGTGGTGTGGGATAAGACCACCGGAGAAGCCGTCTACAACGCGATTGTCTGGCAGGACACCCGCACGCAAAACATCGTCGATGAGCTGGCGAAGGATGGCGGCCCGGAACGGTTCAAGCAGAAGGTGGGCCTTCCGCTGGCCACCTATTTTTCCGGCACCAAGATCAAGTGGATCCTGGACAACGTTGATGGCGCCCGGGCTAAGGCAGAGGCAGGTGACCTGGTCTTCGGAAACACGGACTCGTGGGTCCTCTGGAACCTGACCGGCGGGGTGGACGGCGGAGTCCACGTCACGGACGTCACCAACGCCTCACGCACCCTGTTCATGGACCTCGACACCCTGACCTGGGATGAGGAAATCCTGGGGATCTTCGGCGTCCCGCTCAGCATGATGCCCGCGATCAAAT
>JBDTQQ010000125.1:0-6794 GCA_039932075.1 Pseudarthrobacter sp.
TCGGCGTGGCCGCGCTCATGGCCATATTGTGGACCGTGAGTGTCTACGCGCTCGTCATCTACGCGCCCACGTACTACTCATCCAAGACCGTGGGCCTCGGGTTCACGCCGAACGAGGCATTCTGGGCCTCGCTCGTGGGGAACTTGTTCATGATCTTCGCATGCGTCTTCGCCGGCCGCCTCGCCGACCGGTTCGGCACCGAACGCGCCCTGCTGTGGATGACATGGCTGCTCATCGCCGTCCCCGTGCCCGCCCTCTTAGTGCTGCACGCGGTCCCGACGATGCCGGTGCTTATCGTTGTCCATATAGTGCTGTGCATCGCGGTCTCCGGCTTCGCGGGCATCATCCCCTCGGCCCTCGCCCGGGTTTTCCCAGCGAAGGTCCGCTCGACAGGAACGTCATTCTCCTACAACATCGCGGCGATCTTCTTCGCCGGCTTCACCCCGGCGCTCATGACCTGGGCCGTGCAGATCACATCGTTCGCGACGGGCATCTACGTGGTCCTCGCCGGGCTCGTGGCCCTCGCGACGCTCCCGGCTTTCCTGCGGCTCATCGCACAGCAGGAGGCGGAATCCGCGGTCGACGCCGGGTGATTTTGGACGGACTGAGAACATCGCATCTCGGCCCTTAGACGCACGACGCCGGTGGCTCGCCTTATCGAGGCGGGTCACCGGTTTTCACGTATCCGTCGCCTGTAATCAAGTGCGCGCCGTGAGTTTCCCGTAAGTCAGCGCTGCACTCGAACCAAGAGCTGGAGTATTTGTCGAACGGGCGCGGCGGGTGAAGAGGCGGCCGGTAACCTCCGGCCCCCGCTCACTTATCTGGACGTGCAGCGCGTCTTCAATCTCGGGTGGAAAGAAGAGTCCCGCAGGGGATAGGCGACTTCCAGGCTAGCACCGGTAGTAACGTCGCAGGTCAGCGCCCTCTTGGGTTGGCCGCAGGATTTGAACCGCAGGTCAAAGCCACCACTGGAGCCTCCTGTCAGATTCGAACTGACGACCCCCGCTTTACAAGAGCGGTGCTCTGGCCAACTGAGCTAAGGAGGCGCACCCGTACGGGTGTGCGCCTGAACGGCGCTAGATAAGGTTAGCCCAAGTCCGCCCGCTCGTAAAAATGAGGCACACCCCGGCGCAGGAAAAAAACAAAATGGCCCGGCCCCGGAGCGAACCGGGACCGGGCCATTGAGTGCATCTGGGCAGACCAGGCGCGAAGCTGGACCGTTAGCCCTTTGCGGCGATCGCAGCCTGCAGGAAGTCCGGGAAAGGCGTCTGGGCGCTGGCGCCCTTGCCCCACTGCTGGCCGTCGACGAACACGGTGGGCGTGCCGGTGACGCCGACGGCGGCGGCCTGCTTGGTAGTGAATTTCACGAAGGGGCGGTAGGTCTTCTCATCCACACAGGTGTCGATGGGCTTGGCGCCGATCTCTGTGGCCATCTTCTTCAGGTCGTTATCAGAGATACCCGCGCTGCCTTCAGCAGGTTGCTTGGCGAACAATGAATCAACAAATTCGGCGTACTTCTCCGGGGACTCGTTCACAACACAGGCGGCCGCGTTGGCTGCACGGGAGGAGTAGTTCGATGAGGACCGGTTGTCCAGGAAGCCGAGTGCCCGGTATTCAAGGGTGATCTTGCCTTCGTTGCGCAGCGAGGTGAGCTGTTCGTTGTACTGCGCTTCGAAGTTCTTGCAGACAGGGCAGATGAAGTCAACGTATAGGACCACCTTGACCGGCTTGCCGGCTTCAGCTTCGGCGCCGGGCGCAACCACTTCTGCCGGGGCAGTCTGCGGCGGCTCTGCCACGGCAGCGGCGTCAACGGTGGCCGGTTCCAGCTTGACGACGTCGGTGTTGGCGAGCAAGGTGATGCCGCCGTTGACGTTGCCGTTGGCCGGCGTCGGCCCCTGGTCGGCGACGGGGGCGTTCTGCCGCATGGTTGTGGTCACCACAAGGGCCACCACCGCAAGGATGGCCACTACCGCCACAACGACGCCCCAGCCGATCAGCAGTTTGTTGCGCTTGTCCTTTTTAAGCTGGGCCTCCCGGATCAGGCGGGCCTTCTCGCGCGCCTCCGAAGTGCGCTCGGCCTTGGACTTACGTATTTCATTTGCGGGGCTCATGTGTTCCTAGGGTCGATCGACATAGGGGGACCACTCTGTGGCGACTCCACCCATTTTAGGACAGAAACCTGAGAGCTTGCCTTTTCAAGTATTCGCGCCGGATAACGCACGGACGAATGGCCCCAAAGTATTCATCCTATTAAGGTGGCTTAAAGGCACAAGCAACCCCAGGGGGCCGCAATGCAAACACCCGTCCAAGAAAAACCAGCAGCCGTACCCGAAGGCCACCCGGCCCCGCACGGCCACAATACGCCCACAAAGTACGACTTCATGGTGGTGTCCAACCGGCTGCCTGTCGACCGCAGCACGCCCGGTGAGAGCGGAGACGACGGCTCCGGCTGGCGCCGCTCCCCCGGCGGACTGGTGACGGCCCTGGCACCCATGATGACCAAGACCGACGGCGCGTGGGTGGGCTGGCACGGCGCTCCGGACGAAACGGTCGAGCCGTTCAGCCATGGCGGCATGGACCTGGTCCCGGTCCAGCTGAGCACGGACGACGTCGAGCTTTACTACGAGGGCTTCTCCAATGCCACCCTGTGGCCGTTGTACCACGACGTCATTGCGCCGCCGGAGTTCCACCGGACCTGGTGGGACGCGTACCGCAAGGTCAATCAAAGGTTCGCCGACGCCGTCGTACACCACGCGGACAAGGGCGCCACGGTGTGGGTCCAGGACTACCAACTGCAGCTTGTGCCGCGGCTGCTCCGCGAGGCGCGGCCGGACCTGAGGATCGGGTTCTTCAACCACATCCCCTTCCCTCCCCCGGAAATTTTCGCCCAACTGCCGTGGCGCAAGGCCATCATTGACGGCCTGATGGGCGCTGACCTCGTAGGCTTCCAGCGTCCGAGCGACGCCGGAAACTTCATGCGCTCCGCCCGCCGGTTCCTCGGCGCCAGCGTCAAGCAGCAGCAGGTGCATGTGAAGGGCCGCGACGGCGAAATCACCCATATCGCCAGGGCCCAGGCCTTCCCCATCTCCATTGACGTGGCCCAGATCAGCGAACTGGCCCACAACCCGGAGGTCATCGCACGCGCCCGCCAGATCCGTCAGGACCTCGGCAACCCCAAGATTATCCTGCTGGGGGTGGACCGGCTGGATTACACCAAGGGCATCCGCCACCGGCTCAAGGCATTCGAAGAGCTCCTCGACGAAGGCAAACTGGCCGTGACAGATGCCACGCTGATCCAGGTGGCCAGCCCCAGCCGGGAACGGGTGGAGCAGTACCGGCTCCTGCGCGAAGAGATCGAGGGTACCGTCGGCCATATCAACGGCACCTACGACACCATCCAGAACACGGCTGTCCGCTACCTGCACCACAGCTACCCGGTGGAGGAAATGGTGGCGCTCTACCTCGCCGCCGACGTCATGCTGGTGACCGCTCTGCGGGATGGCATGAACCTCGTGGCCAAGGAATACGTCACCGCCCGCAAGGACAACGACGGCGCCCTGGTGCTCAGCGAGTTTGCCGGCGCGGCCGACCAGCTGAAGCAGGCCCTGCTGATGAACCCGCACGATATTGACGGCCTCAAGGACACCATCATGCACGCCGTCAACATGTCCCCAAGGGACGCTGCACGCCGCATGCGCGCCATGCGGAAGCAAATCCTGGAGCACGACGTCGACCACTGGTCAGCCGATTTCCTCGCGGCCCTGAACGAAAAGGTTGTCCGCGATGACTCCTGACGGCCGCCCCGCCAAGCAACCGCTCGCCCTGTCCCCCGAACTCAGGGAGGCCGTACGGCGCATCGCCCAGACCGAACACCTGCTGGTAGCCCTGGACTTCGACGGCACCATTTCCCCGATCGTCGACCGCGCCGGAGATGCCCGCCCGCTTCCGCGCTCGGCCACCGCGTTCGCCGGGCTGGCCGCCCTGCCACGGACGACGACGGCACTCCTCTCCGGCCGCGCCCTCGCCTCCCTGCGTGCAGTGGCTTCACCGCCGGTGGATACCCTGCTGATCGGCAGCCACGGGGCCGAAGCCTGGCTGGGGCCCGGCTCGGCGGAGCTGACCCTCGATGAGGGCCAGCGCCGCCTGCTCGCAGAAGTGCGCGGCGTGCTCGAGGAGATCGTTGAGCAGGCACCGGGCACACTCCTGGAAGATAAGCCCGCCGGCGTGGTCCTGCACACCCGCCTCGCTGAGGACGACGTCGCCGAGGACGCGGTGGCTGCGGCCCGTTCGGTCCTCCAGGACCGTCAGGGCGTCTTCCTGAAGAACGGCAAGCGCGTCCTGGAAACCTCTGTGGTCAACGCCTCCAAGGGAGAAGGCCTCACGTTCCTGCGCCAGATCACCGGGGCAACCGCGGTCCTGTTCGCCGGCGACGACGTCACCGACGAGGACGCACTGGGCCGCCTCGAATCCGGCGACGTGGGCGTGAAAGTTGGCCTGGACTTCACCCAGGCCGAGTTCCGGGTGGAGGCGCCGGTCCACGTAGCGGAGCTCTTGGAAGCCCTGCTGCAGGAGCGAAGCCTGGTGGTAGCCGAGGAAGGTCCAGCCCCGCTCTGACCGACCGACATGTTCAACCTCACATGTGACCTCCGTAACATTTGTAACAATAAGCAAGTCGTCTGACATAATCTTGGTTGTGATGTGGCGCACAGAACCGTGCGGCGTCACGCGATACTCCTCGGCTTCGGCCGGGGAGTACACGGCTGAAATGCCGTGGATAACTGAATTACATGAACCATTCACTACGGATCGTCCGGCACGTACCTGCCGGTGAAGGGATTGATAACTGTGGCTACAGTTACTTTTGATAACGCTACGCGTCTGTACCCGGGCACAGAGAAGCCCGCTGTTGACAAGCTCAACATTGAAATCGCCGATGGCGAATTCCTGGTCCTCGTGGGACCCTCCGGTTGCGGTAAGTCCACCTCCCTGCGCATGCTCGCAGGCCTTGAGGATGTCAACGCCGGCCGGATCCTGATTGGCGACCGCGATGTCACCGATGTTCCGCCGAAGGACCGCGACATCGCGATGGTTTTCCAGAACTACGCGCTCTACCCCCACATGACTGTTGCAGACAACATGGGCTTCGCGTTGAAGATCGCCGGCGTCTCCAAGGAAGAGCGCGCCGAGCGCGTCCGTGAAGCAGCAAAGCTTCTTGACCTTGAGCCGTACCTCGACCGCAAGCCGAAGGCACTCTCCGGCGGTCAGCGCCAGCGTGTTGCCATGGGCCGCGCCATCGTGCGTAACCCGCAGGTCTTCCTCATGGACGAACCACTCTCCAACCTGGACGCCAAGCTCCGTGTCCAGACGCGTACGCAGATCGCGTCCCTGACCCGCCGCCTGGGCGTCACCACGGTTTACGTGACCCACGACCAGGTCGAGGCCATGACCATGGGTGACCGCGTCGCAGTGCTGAAGGACGGCCTGCTGATGCAGGTTGACACCCCGCGCAACCTCTACGACAAGCCCAAGAACGTCTTCGTTGCCGGCTTCATTGGCTCCCCTGCCATGAACCTGCTGGAACTGCCCGTCGTCGACGGCGGCGTCCAGTTCGGCGGAACGATTTACCCCGTGCCGCGCAACGTCCTTGAAGAAGCCCACGGCAGCACCGTCACCTTGGGCTCACGCCCCGAGGATCTGGAGCAGGCCGCGCATGGCGAAGGCCTCCAGGTCGAGGTTGACGTCGTGGAGGAACTTGGTGCCGACGCTTATGTTTACGGCCACACCACGCTGGACGGCAAGGACCACGACATCGTGGCACGCGTCGACGGCCGCCGCCCCCCGATGAAGGGCGAGACCATCCACGTTCGTCCGCAATCCGGCCATGTGCACCTGTTCGACACCAAGACCGGCCTGCGCCTGGGCGACTAACCCAACCGGCGTCGAGATCGCTAACCAACGGCGGCTCTCCCCACTTCGGGAGGGCCGCCGTCGGCGTTTCAGCAGTTTGCCCCTTGCGGCCCCAATGTACGGAAGAATTGATTCATGACCGATGAAAACAGCGCCCAGTGGCACGACGAGCCCACCGACTACGCGCAGGTGGGCAAGCTGCCCCGGTTTGAGGCGGCAAGCGCCAACGATTCCAAACTCGCCCCGGTCTCAAGTTCACTGAGCATCACGGCCGCGGCGGCAGATCCTGAACTCCTGGACCTGCCTTGGCACATCGCCTTGGAGGACTGGCCGGCCGAGAACCTCGCGGCCCTCCCCCGCGGTATCTCGCGGCACATCGTGCGCTTCGCGCACCTAGGCGGCTCCGTCATCGCCATCAAGGAAACTTCCGAACACATCGCCCGCCATGAGTACCACATGCTCCGCAAGCTGGCCCGGCTCGATGTCCCCTGCGTTACCCCGGTGGCGGTCATCACTGGCCGCACCACTCCGGACGGGCGGCCGCTGAACCCGGTGCTGGTCACGCGCCACCTGAAGTTCTCGATGCCGTACCGCGCCCTGTTCTCCCAGATGCTGCGCAAGGACACACTGACCCGCCTGATCGATGCCCAGGCGCTCCTGATGGTCCGGCTGCACCTCGTCGGCTTCTACTGGGGCGACGTTTCACTGTCCAACACGCTGTTCCGCCGCGATGCGGGCGCGTTCGCCGCCTACTTGGTGGACGCCGAGACGGGCGAACTCTACCCCGACCTCTCCACCGGCCAACGCGAGCACGACCTCGACATCGCCCGGGTCAACATCGCCGGTGAGCTGATGGACCTTCTGGATGGCGGCCTCATCGAGGAGAA
>JBDTQQ010000126.1:0-6722 GCA_039932075.1 Pseudarthrobacter sp.
CGGTGTGTTGTGTGAGCGCGTTGGCGTGGTCAACATCGCCATCGAGGGCCAGCTCCTGGGCGGCGCGTTCACGGCAGCCATCGTGGCCAGCATTACCCAGAACCCGTTCGTCGGCCTGCTGGCGGCCGCCGTCGCCGGTGCGGCAGTGTCCATGGTGCTGGCGGTGTTCAGCATCAAGTACCTGGTCAACCAGATCATCGTGGGTGTGGTGCTCAACGTCTTGGTTTCCGGCGTCACCGGCTTCCTGTTCAGCACCGTTATGCAGGAGAACAAAGCCAGGTTCAATTCCCCGCCCGGTCTGGATATCGTTGAGATTCCCGTCCTCTCCAGCATTCCGATTCTCGGCCCCATCCTGTTCAAGCAGTCGGTGGTGGGTTACCTCATGTATCTCGCCGTCATTGTGGTGTGGGTGGGGCTGTTCAAGACCAAGTGGGGCCTCCGGGTCCGTGCCGTTGGTGAGCATCCCCAGGCTGCTGACACCATGGGCATCAAGGTCAACGCCACCCGCTTTTGGAACGTGACCCTGGGAGGTGCCGTGGCAGGCATCGGCGGGTCCTTCTTCACGCTCGTGGCCATCGACAGCTTCACCAAGGAGATCTCCGGCGGGCGAGGCTTCATCGCCCTGGCCGCGCTGATCTTTGGCCGGTGGAATCCCATCGGCGCGTTCTTCGCCGCGCTGCTGTTCGGTTTCGCGGACAACCTGCAGAGCATTGTGACCATCATCGGAACGCCGGTGCCCAGCCAGTTCATGGCCATGCTGCCCTACCTGGTGACAGTGCTCGCCGTGGCGGGGCTCGTGGGACGGTCACGGCCGCCGGCAGCCAGCGGCATCCCCTACGTCAAGGGATGACGGCGATGGAAGCCGGCATCATCGACTGGGAGCTGCTCAGGGCGGAGGCAACAAGTGCCATGAAAAAGGCCTATGCCCCCTATTCGAAGTATCCGGTGGGGGCAGCTGCCCTCACCGCCGACGGTCGGCTGGTCAGTGGCTGCAATGTGGAGAACGCCAGTTACGGGCTGACACTCTGCGCGGAATGCGCCCTGGTGGGGAACCTGCAGATGACCGGCGGCGGGCAACTGCGCGCCTTCTACTGCGTGGATGCGGCCGGCAATGTGCTGATGCCGTGTGGCCGTTGCCGGCAACTGCTCTACGAGTTCCGTGCTCCGGCCATGGAGCTCATGACCACCCAAGGCATCAAGACGATGGACCAGGTGCTGCCCGACGCATTTGGTCCCCAACATCTGGAGGACTCCGGTGACACAGGCAACTGAAGCGTTCGACGCCGTCGACATTATCCGTACCAAGCGGGACCGCGGAGTCCTCAGCCCGGAGCAGATCGACTGGACCATCGACGCCTATACCCGCGGGGCCATTGCGGATGAGCAGATGGCCGCGCTGAACATGGCCATCCTGCTCAACGGGATGGACCGGGCGGAGATTTCCCGCTGGACTGCCGCCATGATCGCCTCCGGCGAGCGGATGGACTTCAGTGGCCTCCGGCGGCCCGACGGCGGCACGAAGGCCACCAGCGACAAGCATTCCACCGGGGGAGTGGGTGACAAGATCACCCTCCCGCTGGCCCCGCTGGTAGCCGTGTTCGGGGTTGCCGTGCCGCAGCTGTCCGGCCGCGGGCTCGGCCACACCGGCGGCACCCTGGACAAGCTGGAGTCGATCCCGGGCTGGCGGGCCGATCTGAGCAACGACGAAATGATGGCACAGCTCCAGGACGTCGGTGCCGTGATCTGCGCCGCCGGCGCCGGACTGGCGCCGGCGGATAAAAAGCTCTACGCCCTGCGCGATGTCACCGGCACGGTGGAGGCGATCCCGCTCATCGCCTCCTCGATCATGAGCAAGAAGATTGCCGAAGGGACGGGCTCACTGGTCCTCGACGTCAAAGTGGGCAGCGGGGCGTTCATGAAGGACGAGGCACGGGCGCGGGAACTGGCGGAAACCATGGTGGCGCTGGGCAAGGACGCCGGAGTCAACACCGTTGCTTTGCTGACCAACATGAGCACGCCGCTCGGCCTGACGGCGGGCAACGCGATCGAGGTCGAGGAATCAGTGGAAGTCCTGGCCGGCGGAGGCCCGGAGGATGTGGTGGAGCTGACAGTGCGCCTGGCCGAAGACATGCTGGCATGCGCCGGCGTCCACGATGCCGATCCCGGCGCCGCGTTGAAGGACGGCCGGGCCATGGATGTCTGGAACAGGATGATTGAGGCGCAGGGCGGCGATCCGCGGGCCAAGCTGCCGGTGGCCAGGGAATCGGAAGTCATCTACGCGCCTGCCGACGGAGTCCTCGTGGAACTCGATGCCCTGGCCGTCGGGGTCGCGGCATGGCGCCTCGGGGCTGGCCGCGCCCGCAAGGAAGACACAGTGCAGGCAGGGGCCGGCATCCGCCTGCATGCGAAGCCCGGCGCGTTGGTCCGGGCCGGTGAACCGCTCATGACATTGCTTACCGATACCCCGGAAAAGTTCGCGCGCGCCAAGGAATCCCTGGAACATGCGGTCACCATTGCACCCGAAGGCTCACGGCCCGCACAACGGCTCGTCATCGACCGAATAGCATAGGGAGAATGCAGGCCATCAATGACTTCATCCTCGCTGCTGCCGGTCAGCCGTGGGTGCTGCCCCTCGTTTTGGCATGCTGCCTTATTGACGGCTTCTTCCCGCCCATCCCCAGCGAATCCGTGGTGGTGGGCCTGGCTGCCGTTGCAGCCACTGCCGACGTTCCCAACCCGTGGCTGCTGATGGCCATGGCGGCCGTGGGCGCATTCGCGGGCGACAACATCGCGTACCTCATCGGACGCCGGGTGGGAACCAAGCGCTGGCAATGGATGCGGGGACCGCGGATGCAAAGTGCGTTCCGGTGGGCTGGCAGGGAGCTTAGGAAGCGGCCGGCGTCGTTGATCCTTGTGGCGCGGTTTATCCCCATCGGCCGGGTTGCCGTGAATCTCACGGCAGGTGTGACGCACTATCCGCACCTCCGTTTTGTTGGTCTGACCGTCCTCTCCGCCACACTCTGGGCGGCATATTCGGTAGGGATCGGACTGTTTTTCGGCCAGTGGTTTGAGAACAACCATTTCCTTGGTGCCGTCATAGCCATCGTCTGCGCCGTCGGCCTGGGAATCGTCGTGGACCTGGTCATCAACCGCATCCGCGGCAAGGTTCCGGTGGTGGAGCGCCTGAAGGACCCCAACGCGCAGGAATGAAGGGTCTGCAGGCGTAGCGGACGGCCTCCCGGCCATGGGACACTGAAGGGCGATTAACGTCACTACCGTCCGCAGCATTTTCGTCTAGGAGCAACACCTGCGTGGAGTTTATTAATGAGGCCGTGCTCCATGCAGCGGGCCAATGGTGGATCTACCCCGTTCTGCTCGTGTTTTTCTTCGTCGACGGCTTCGCCATGGTGGTGCCCAGCGAAACGCTCATTGTGGCGCTTGCGGCTTTTTCCCGGCACAGCGGCGAACCCAACCTCTGGATCCTGGGCGCGACGGCCCTGGTCGGCGCCATGGCCGGTGACAACATGGCCTTTATGCTGGGCCGGAGGATCGGCCTCGAGCGGTGGAAATGGATGCGCCGGCCCAAGATTCAAAAAGCCTTCGGCTGGGCACGCTATGAACTGGACAAGCGCGGCGCGGTCCTGATCTTTACCGCCCGCTACATTCCGTGGGGCCGCGTGGCAGTCAACTATGTCGCCGGCAGCACCGGTTTTGGCCACCGCCGCTTCTTCCTGCTGGACGCCTTTGCCTGCTTCACCTGGGTGGGGTACTCCATCGGCATTGGCCTGCTGGCCAGTTCCTTCCCGTGGCTCCACCACAACCCGCTGCTGAGCGCGGGCATCGCGGTGGTGTTCGCCATCGTGCTGGGCATCCTGATCGACCACCTCCTGCGGATGTGGCACAAGCACCTGGCCCGCAAGGACGCAGAAACCGTGGATGAATGGCTCGACGGCGGCCCGGAAGGTTCCCTGCCCGTCCGCGCCGCAGCCTCCCCTCTGCTGACCCCTGCGCCCGCTGAGGAGCACGGAAAGTAGCGGCTGGCATAAGCCGCCTGCCGACCCTAAGGTTGGAACGTGACTGAGCCTATTGTTGACGCTGCCCCTGCCATCGATTTCGACCTGAAGAGCCTGCCCAAGGTTTCGCTTCACGACCACCTGGACGGGGGTCTCCGCCCGTCCACCATCATCGAACTGGCCGAGGCCGTTGGCCATACCCTCCCTTCCGCCGATCCCGTGGCCCTGGGCCAATGGTTCCGCGAATCCGCCGACTCCGGCTCGCTGGTCCGCTACCTGGAGACCTTCGACCACACCGTGGCCGTGATGCAGACCAAAGAAGGTCTGTTCCGCGTCGCCAAGGAATTCGTGGAGGACCTCGCGGACGACGGCGTGGTGTACGGCGAGGTGCGCTGGGCGCCGGAGCAGCACCTCCAGAAGGGCCTGTCCCTTGACGAGGCTGTCGAAGCAGTACAGGAAGGCCTCGACGCCGGCGTGGACGCTGTCGCGGAAAGCGGCCGTGAAATCCAGGTGGGCCAGCTGATCACGGCCATGCGCCATGCCGACCGCGGCCAGGAGATCGCCGAACTGGCCGTCCGCCACCGCAACAAGGGCGCCGTGGGCTTTGACATCGCCGGCGCCGAGGACGGCTTCCTGCCGTCCCGGTTCAAGGACGCGTTCACTTACCTGGCCCAGCACAACTTCCCTGCAACCGTGCACGCCGGCGAAGCCGCCGGGCTCGAAAGCATCCAGTCCGCATTGGTCGACGGCCGGGCCCTGCGCCTGGGCCATGGTGTCCGGATCGCCGAAGACATCCTGGTGGAGTTCGACGACGAAGACGACGCCGAGGGCGCCGAAGGCGGGGAGGACAGCATTGGCCTGGTCACCCTGGGTGACCTCTCCAGCTGGATCCGTGACCGCGGCATCGCCCTGGAGATCTGCCCCTCGTCCAACCTGCAGACCGGGGCCATCGCCGGGTTCGGCGAGGGCATCGAGAGCCACCCGCTGGACATGCTCTACCAGCTGGGCTTCAACGTCACCATCAACACGGACAACCGGCTGATGAGCGGTGTCACGCTGACTGACGAATTCGAGCTCCTCGTCGAAACCTTCGACTACGACCTCGACGACCTGCTGGAGCTCACCCTGAATGCCGCCGAGGCATCATTCCTGCCCCTGGAGGAGAAGGAAGCGCTGGTGGAGTACATCAACGACACCTACGCCAACCTTGGCTGACCAGCCTCCCGTCGAACGCTTGGTCACGGTCATAGCCGAGTTACGGGAACACTGTCCGTGGATGGGTGCACTGACCCATGCCTCGCTGGTGGAGTACCTCCTGGAGGAAGCCTACGAGGTCGCCGAAACCATCGAGACCGGCGCCGATGACGCCGAGCTCCGCGGCGAGCTCGGCGATGTGCTGCTTCAGGTGGTGTTGCACGCCCGGCTCGCCGAGGAGCGCGGCTCGTTTAAGTTCGACGACGTCGCGCGCGGACTGAGTGCCAAGATGGTCCGCCGCAATCCGCACGTGTTCCGGGCCGACGGCACGCTGCAGGACAGTTTTCCGGCCACGGTGGACGAGATTGTCCGGAAGTGGGACGCAGTCAAGAGCTCGGAGCGGCCGGAACGCCGGAGCCCCTTTGAGGGGATCCCGGACGCCCTGCCTGCCTTGGCAAAGGCGCAGAAATTCCTCGACCGGTCGGACCGGGCAGGCCTCCACGACCGCACACTCACCCCGCAAGCCCCGCCAGGGAACCCGGCGGTGGTGAGCCCTTCCTCAGAAGAGGAACTCGGTGAGCTGCTGCTCGCCGTCGTCGGCTCTGCCCGGGCTCAGGGGCTCGACGCCGAACGCGCCCTGCGGGGCGCCATCCGCCGGCGGTTCGAGGCACCATCATGACGTCCGGGTGACGGATAGGGTTCCGTAACGCCCGCCACTCTCGACTACGCTAGTTTTGACGATGACGTCCCAGAGTTTCCGCAAGTTTTCAGCTGTTAGATCCCTCAAAAATCGCCCCCAAGGAGCAAATCCATGGCGCTTATCGATGCCATCCACGCCCGCGAGATTCTCGATTCCCGCGGCAACCCGACCGTAGAAGTTGAAGTTCTGCTTTCCGACGGCCAGATCGGCCGCGCAGCAGTTCCCTCCGGCGCCTCCACCGGCGAGCACGAGGCCGTTGAACTCCGCGACGGAGACAAGGGCCGTTACCTTGGCAAGGGCGTCCAGAAGGCCGTTGACGCAGTCATCGACCAGATCGCTCCGGCCCTGACCGGTTTCGACGCCACGGACCAGCGCAGCATCGACCAGGCCATGATCGACCTGGACGGCACCGCCAACAAGGCCAAGCTCGGCGCCAACGCCATCCTTGGTGTCTCCCTGGCCGTGGCCAACGCCGCCGCAGCTTCGGCCGACCTGCCGCTGTACAAGTACCTCGGCGGCCCCAACGCCCACGTTCTGCCCGTTCCCCTGATGAACATCCTCAACGGCGGCTCGCACGCCGACTCCGATGTGGACATCCAGGAATTCATGATCGTCCCCATCGGCGCCGAGACCTTCTCCGAGGGCCTGCGCTGGGGTGTTGAGGTCTACCACAACCTCAAGTCCGTCCTGCAGGCCAAGGGCCTCTCCACCGGCCTGGGCGACGAGGGCGGCTTCGCGCCGAACCTGCCGTCCAACCGTGCCGCCCTGGACCTGATCCAGGAAGCCATCAAGAACGCAGGCTACACCCCGGGCAA
>JBDTQQ010000127.1:0-6672 GCA_039932075.1 Pseudarthrobacter sp.
ATTTAGCTCACTAGATAAATTTGAGTCGGGTACGGGTTGGCCCAGTTTTTTTAAACCGATTAAGGATGATTCCATAATTACAAAAATAGATAAGAATCTTTTTTCCGAACGAACGGAAGTTAGATCCAAAGTGGGAAATTCCCATTTGGGCCATGTCTTTGCCGGGGAGGGTTACGGTACGCCCACTGACCAGCGCTACTGCATCAATTCGGTGTCCCTGAAACTGGTTCCACAGGAAGCAGACGGGCACGGAACCGCCCAGTCCTAAGCGGCTCAGGCGGAGGTCCGGCCGCACCTGACGGCGCCGCTCCAGCACCTTAGCGTGAGACTTTCTTATGCTTAGGCGTCTTTTGAATTAGGGAGTCTGATTGCTTGCTACGCTCGCCGTAGATGACCCAAGCAATGAGAAAGGCTGTCGTTCATGACTGTCACCATCACCGCTGGCCCCACTAGGATCAGCGCCGAGAATCCCGCCTGGCTGAGGCTCAGGACCGCCGCAGAATTGCTGCAGGCACTCCAGAGCCAGGATGGTTCCGTGCCTGACCCGGGACACCATGCCGCTGCCGCCCTCGAGCTTGCCGCCATCACCGAAGCGATAAGCGAACTGGCGCCCCTCTTTCCGCACGACGCTGCCTACCTGGACGCCGTCGTCGCTGACTTCGAGGCCTGGGCGCAGAATGGCTTCGGCGTACCGGACTTCCTGTCCTCGCTGCTGGTTTTCCAGCCGCAGCTGCAGCGCCAGGACGGACTGGCGCACCTTGTCATCTTCCCCATGTACACGCAGAACGGAAGCAGCAGCAGGCTGGTGGAGGCTGTCCTGGTGGAGGTCATTTGGCCCGAGTTCGTGGCCGAGCTGGAAGCCGGAGACTATTCCAACAAGCTCTTCGTGCCCATCCGGTTCCTGGATTTCACCCGCGGCTACAACACCAATTCGGCGGTACTCTTCCCGGAAACTGTTGCTGTCCGGGAAACCCCTACCTTTACCTGGGGCGCTATTTTCGCGGACCGCGAAGCTGCCCGCTTCCGGCGCGTACTGCGTGCAGCAGCGGACATCACTTCGCTGGATCTTCCGGCGGGTGCTGCTGAACTACTGGCGGACCAGGAACTGGCTGAGGCCACGTTCGTGATGTGGGACCTGATTCATGACCGCACCCACATGCGCGGGGACCTTCCCTTTGACCCGTTCATGATCAAGCAGCGCATGCCCTACTTCCTGTATTCGCTGGAGGAACTGCGCTGCGACCTCACCGCCTTCCGGGAATCCGTCCGGATTGAAAAGGACGACGACGCCCGGCCGGAGGCGCGCCGGCACGCGAAACTCGTGCAGTACGCCATCATCTTCGACCGGATCTTCCGCTTCGCGATCACCGGCACCCGGGTGCGCAACTACGACGGCCTCGGCGGCCAGCTGCTCTTCGCGTGGCTGCACCAGCACCACGTCCTGCACTGGACGGACACCCGGCTCCGCATCGACTGGGACCAGGTGCCAGACGCAGTGATCGCACTGGGGTCCGCCATCGACGACCTGTACTGGCGCTCCATCGACAGGCCCAAGACTGCGCATTGGCTGGCCGCCTATGATTTGATTTCCGGCACGCTCACACCCAGTCCCGCATCAGTCTGGGCCAAGGGCGCCGACGCCCTTCCGGTGTCCGGCCCGCCGCGTGGCCTCACGGACCAGGTGCTGGATGACGAATTCCCGCTGTCCATTTTCTACGAGGCATTGGAGAAGAAAATGCGCCCCGTCATCGAATCCACCGCGGGCATCACGGGAGCCTCCGCCCTATGACCGAACACATCCCATTGAATGTCCTGGTCACCGGCGGCAGCGGACCTTCCGGGGTCACCGTGGCCAAGGTGCTGCGGCAGGCCGGGTTCCGGGTCTTCACCGTGGGTTCGGACAAAGCGCGGATCGACGCCGCCGCCGCAAAAGCGGGCGACGGCGTCACTCCGCTGGTGTGCGACCTTGCTGATTTGGCTGGTGTCCGTGCTCTCCGGGGCACCCTGGCGGAATCGGCGGGACCGATCGACGCCGTTATCCACTTGGTGGGCGGCTGGCGCGGCGCGAAAGGCATCGCGGACCAGAGCGATGCCGACTGGCAGTTCCTTGAGCGCGGCGCCATCACCACGCTCCGGAATGTGTCCAGGGTCTTCTACGACGACATCGCAGCCTCCAGCGCGGGCAGGTTTGCCATCGTTTCCTCCACCGCCGTTGAGAAGCCTACGGCGGCGACGGCCAGTTACGTGGCGGCCAAGGCCGCCGCGGAAGCGTGGACCACGGCCATGGCCGACGGCCTGGTCCGTTCGGCTTCCGGCGAGGGCAGGGACCTGCGGGGCGCCGCCGTCGTGCTCGTGGTGAAGGCGCTGGTGGACGCAGAACTGCGGAAGGCGCACCCTGACCGCACCTTCCCCGGCGCCACCGATGTCGAGGACTTGGCTGCCGCCGTCGTCGGACTCTTCAGCCGCCCGGTGAGCGAGCTGAATGGCCGGCACCTGCGGCTGGCTCCCTGACGCTGCTTCTTCGCCCCGCCGCACCGGACCGGCCCGACCTCCTTAGACTGAGAACGTGAGCAAAGCAATGACAACCACCGCACAAGCCGCAACGCGGACCGAAACCGCCACCGCGCGGCTGCACGATCCGTCCATCCGCGGCTTCGCGTCGGACAACTACTCGGGCGTCCACCCGGAAGTCCTGGCGGCACTAGCGGCAGCCAACGAAGGCCATCAGGTGTCCTACGGCGAGGACGACTACACGGCCCGCCTGCAGGAACTGATGGAAGGACACTTCGGGCCCGGCATAGAATGCTTCCCCGTCTTCAACGGCACTGGTGCCAACGTATTGTCCCTCCAGTCGCTGCTCCCCCGCTGGGGCGCTGTGGTGTGCGCGTCGACCGCACATATCAACATGGACGAGAACGGTGCCCCGGAACGGATTGGCGGCATGAAGCTGCTGCAGGTCCCCACCCCCGACGGAAAGCTCACACCGGAGCTGATTGACCACGAAGCCTGGGGCTTCGGCGATGAGCACCGCGCGCAGCCGCTGGCTGTCTCCATCACCCAGACCACAGAGCTGGGCACGTGCTACACCCCGGACGAGGTCCGCGCCATCGCCGAGCACGCCCACTCCAAGGGCATGAAACTCCACATGGACGGGGCACGGCTGGCTAACGCGGCCGCCCACCTGGGCGTACCGCTGCGGGCATTCACGCGCGACGCCGGTGTGGACATCCTCTCCTTCGGCGGCACCAAAAACGGGCTGCTTTACGGCGAAGTGGTGGTTGCCCTGAACCCTGAGGCCGCCCACGGACTGGTGTTCCTCCGCAAGATGAATATGCAGCTCGCCTCAAAAATGCGTTTCCTCTCGGCCCAGTTCATTGCGCTGCTTGAGGGCGACCTGTGGCTCCGTTCGGCCGCGCACGCCAACGCCATGGCCACCCGGTTACGGGCTGCGGTGGAGACGATCGACGGCGTGCAGCCCACCCAGAAGACGGAATCCAATGGCGTGTTCGCGGTCGTGCCTGCCGGGGTCGCCGACCGGCTGCGGGAGTCCTTCCGCTTCTATGACTGGGATGAAGCCGCCCGGGAGGTCCGCTGGATGTGCTCCTTCGACACCAGCGAGGATGACATCGATGCCTTTGTCGCCGCGATCCGGCAGGAGCTCGCTGCCCACGATGAAGGCAGAACGGCCAGGTAGCATGACCGGACGACGGCGAGCCTGCACCGCATGCCCGGTGCTGTTGCGTAATCTGCGATGGTGAACGCACTCGCCCAGGTTCCCCCGGAATTTCTCCACGCCTTGGGAACCCTCAGGAAGGCCCACTGCCGCAGTGAACTGCGCCTGGCGGAAATTCCGGCGCCGGCGCGGCTGGCCCCGTTTGCCGTAGCACTCGGCGCCGAGGTCATGGCACCCGGTCCCGGCGCCGGCACCACCCCCGTCCACGGCCCGGCAGCCATGGCTCTGGCCGCCGCCTCCGGCACCGAGGATGACGACGATACCGAACTGGCCACCGGCCGGTTCATCCTCCTGCACGACCCCGAGGGATCCGAGGTCTGGGACGGCGAATTCCGCATTGTCACCTACATACGGGCCCAGCTCGAGCCCGAAATGGGCAACGACGAAATGCTCGGCACCGTGGCCTGGACGTGGCTCGTTGAAGCCCTCGAGAACCACAAAGCCCCGTACCGGGCAGCCGGCGGGACTGCCACCCGGGTCCTGTCGGAGAGCTTCGGGACGCTGTCGGACCGGCCCGGGTCGATCGACATCGAGCTGCGCGCCTCCTGGACTCCGGCCTCATCGGATGTCACCGCGCACCTGGAAGCGTGGTCCGACATGGTGTGCACGTTCGCCGGCCTTCCCCCTCTGCCCGACGGCGTCTCCGCCCTTACGAACCGCCGCCGGAACTAGGACCGGACATTGTCATTGAACAGGGATCGGTAAACTGAAGGAATCATGACCCCTCACATTCCGGATAACACCACAGCCGGCGCCCCGGCTGATGACACCACTTCCCACATCACGGTGGAAGGCTTCGACAGCCAGGTCCCCGTAGTCATTGACCTCGATGCACCCCGCGACGGTGTGCCGCTGGTCATTGAAACGCAGTCAGGCCTGGAACGGTGCGCGGCAGCCATCGCCGCCGGAACCGGACCCGCAGGAGTCGATGCCGAGCGCGCCTCGGGATTCCGCTACGGCCAGCGCGCCTTCCTGGTCCAGATCCGCCGCGAAGGCTCCGGCACCTGGTTGATCGATCCCGAACCGTTCGATGACCTGGCCATCATCAACGATGCCCTCAAAGGTGTGGAATGGATCCTGCATGCCGCCAGCCAGGACCTGCCCTGCCTGCTGGAGCTTGGCATGTGGCCGGACAAACTCTTCGACACGGAACTGGCCGCACGGCTGGCCGGATTGCCGCGCGTGGGCCTGGCCGCCGTCATCGAACAGCTGCTTGGTTTTGGCCTGGCAAAAGAACACTCTGCCGCAGACTGGTCCACCCGGCCGCTGCCGGAACCCTGGCTGCGCTATGCCGCCCTGGACGTGGAAGTCCTGACGGAGCTGCGCGAGGAACTCATCGAACTGCTGCTGGCCGACGACAAGCTCGAATACGCGGAGCAGGAATTTGCCGCGATCCTCGCCGCGGGTGTGGCGCCGCCCAGGATTGACCCCTGGCGCAAGACCTCGGGCCTCCACCAGATCCGCGACCGCCGCCAACTCGCAGCTGTCCGGGAAATGTGGCTCGAGCGGGACTCGCTGGCGCAGAAGCGTGACGTTGCGCCGGGCCGGTTGATTCCCGATTCCGCACTGGTCTCCGCCGCCAAGGCCATGCCCTCCACCGTGCCCCAGCTCCTGGGCACCAAGGGCTTTCACGGGCGGGCTGCGCAGCGCGAAGCACCCAGGTGGCTCCGGTGCATCGCGGCCGCCAGGGAGCTCGAGGAACTTCCGCCGCTGCACCTGCCCACCAACGCCCCTCCGCCGCCGCGTGTGTGGGCTGACCGCGATCCCGAGGCCGCCCAGCGCCTGTCAACAGCCCGCCCGCTCCTGCAGGCGAAGGCCGAAGAGCTGAACCTGCCGATGGAAAACCTGCTGACGCCGGACTACCTGCGTCGCGTGGCCTGGCGTCCGCCGTCGGACCTGAACGAAGAAGCGGTGGCCGCCGAACTCAGCTCCCTGGGTGCCCGCGAGTGGCAGATCGGACTGGTCGCGCCGCTGATCACGGACGCTTTCCTGAACCCGCAGCCGTTGGCGCCAAAGGAACCCAAAGCCGCGGCATCCACCGAATCCCCGGCCAGCTAATCCCAGGTTCGCCGTGGCTCGATGCGTCGGGCACCGGCCCGGCCGCCAGGACGGCCGCCGGGCTTGATGAAGCCCGTCTCATAGGCCAGAATCACCGCTTGCGTGCGGTCACGCACCCGCAGCTTGGCCAGCAGCGAGGCGACATGGGTTTTGACCGTTTCCTGGCTCAAGTACAGTGCCGACTCGATCTCGGCGTTGTTGCGCCCTGCGCCAAGTTCTCCCAGCACGTCCTTCTCCCTGGCAGCCAGGGCAGCCATGGCCTTCGCCGCGGCTCCTTCATGGCCCGGACCTGTCAGCTGCCGGACCGTTTCGGGGAACACCACACTTTCCCCCGACGCTACTGTCCGCACGGCCTGGATGATTTCCTCCGGCCGTGAACGCTTGAGCAGAAAACCCGAAGCTCCGCACCTTAGGGCTTCATACACGTAGTCGTCGCTGCCGAAGGTGGTCAGTACCAGGACCTTGGGGGCGTCCCTGCGGGCACCGTCACCAAGCAGCGTCCGGGTGGCCTGGATACCGTCCACCAGCGGCATTCGGACATCCATCAGCACCACATCCGGACGCAGCCGCGCGACCAATCCCGGGACTTCCGCCCCATCGGCGCCCTCTCCCACAACAGTCAGGTCCCCTGCCTCTTCGATAATGGCCCGCAGCCCGGAGCGCACCAGCGGCTCGTCATCCACTATGAGCAGCGTGGTCATGTCCCTGTCCTTTTCCAGGGGAATTCCGAACTCAACTGCCACACACCATCCAATTCGCCGGCCCGGAACGTGCCGCCCAGCAGGACCGCTCGCTCCCGCAGTCCGGCCAGCCCGCGCCCACCCTGCTTGGCCTGGCCCTGCTGCTTGGCCTGATTCGTGGCGAGCCCGTTGCTGAGGCGG
>JBDTQQ010000128.1:0-6657 GCA_039932075.1 Pseudarthrobacter sp.
ATTCGCTGTCTGCGGTAATCGAATAGTTCTCGGTGCGTAGTTGGGGGTAGGCGTTCCATGATCGTCCGGCCAGGTCTGCCCAGCGGGCGGCGGCCATCGTTCCCAGTCCGGTGAGGTCGCACAGCGGTCTGATGGGGATGTGTGCGGCAAGGTTTATGAGTCCTGCGCCGCGGAGTTCTCTGGTGTTGATGCCGATCCGGGAAAGTCCCTTTGTCAGGACCGATGTTGAGATGTGGTTTCCTGCCTGCCGGGACGGAAACAGCCAGGCCACAGAGTCCTTCAGTTCCCAAGGACTGGTCGTTAGCTGGTGTTCGGTAATCATTGCTGCCAGGTGGGTCGGGGCCTGAATTGGCGAGGGGCCGAAGCTGAGGTGCATCTGCCGGCCCAGGAGCGTGATCTGGGTGTCTGTGATTGCGGCTATGCGGGTGAGGGGCTGTGCGTAGAGGCCGACGAACAGGCCCGCGATCCGGATCCGCAGCGGGATGGTGGTGTCTGTTTCCAGCCGCCGTATGGCGGTCCAATAGTCCTGTTCTGACATGGCGGAGTTTGGGTGGCCCTTCCGTGGGGTGTGCACGGACAGGTCGGGCGTGGCGGTGTTGGCGGACGCCCATTGGAGGAATCCGGGGAGGAATCTTCCGATCCGCGGCTTCTCCATCACACAGTCTTCCACCAGGGTCTGGGTTGCCTGAGGCAGTTGCAGGCCACGGGCTGCCAGGTAGCTGATAAATCCGCTGGCTGCCATCACTTGTTGCCTGGCATGGTACTGCGAGTTTTGCTTGAGGGGCCTCTGGCGGGCCAGTACCCGCAGTTGCCGGCCGACGGTCCATCTGAGGTAGGGTTCCAGATCTTTCCTGGCCTGCGGAGTCTGGGTCTGGAGGAAGGTGCTGGTCCAGCTCTCAAAGCGCCGGAGATTTTCATCGCGTGCGGTGAGCAGGCCTGCCGTGACGAAGAGACTGCGGACGTAGTCGGCCGTGTTGACGTGTGACCACGCGTCCAGGGATGCGTGGTCGAGGGTGAGCTCGCAGTTGACGAAGCGGCGTATCAGGTCCGCTGAGTCGCTTTTGCGGACCAGCTCCGCCATTGCGGCCGTTCTCTTACTGTCCCGCAGCAGTTGACGCACCGGTTGAAAGGTGTCGTTGACGACCCCGTGGTTGTCGGTGATGAGCTCCAGGGTGCGTTTGTTCGTCCAGCAGGTGAAGCACCGTTTTCCGTGCAGGCCCTCCTCCCCTCCGCAGTCGACGCATGCGAAACGCGGCGCGACCCCTGCGCAGGAGGCGCAGCAAGGGGCGTTGCCGCTGTCCAGATAAGCGATGATGGCCTGTTCTCCGCAGGAGGGGCAGGATCTGGTGCTGCGGCTGATCCGGTGGTAGCACCGGTCGCATTGCGGGCCGCCCAGAAGATACCCCAGGACGGGGGACCGCTTGGCGCAGGTGTGGCACTGGCTGATGGTGCCGGGGGCGCAGCGGGGGCAGAGCAGGCCTTCGGCGGTCCGTTTCGCGATGCTGCCGAGCCGGCCGCAGCGGTCACATTCTTTGAATGAGGCCGGATTCTTGCGCCAGCAGTTCTTGCAGTGGTCCACTCCCGTTCTGGTCGAGGCAATCTGGCGGGTCAGGCCGCAGACACCGCAGGGGCGGACGTATTGCAGTTGCGTGCATCGGTGGCAGGCGCGGCTGCCGTCGTCCAGGGTCTGGACGAGGAGGCGGAGCTCGCGGCAGCGCATGCATCGGGGAAGGATGAGGCCCTGGACGCCCGTGGCCTGCAGTTCCCTGAGCAGGCGCTGGGCCACGCGAGGCATAAACGGATCGCCGGAGCTGGCGAACCCCGGCTCGCTGAGAATGTAGTTGTGCAGGGGTACCTGCGCACGCGGCGCGGCCGCCACCGTGTCGACGCAACGGGCCAGGGCGACGCTATCGATGTCCGCCGTGGGACCGGGCAGGCTTTTCAGGGTGCTGATGAGCTGAACACGGGTGGGAAGGCGTGGAGCCATGGTGTGGGAAGTTCCTGGTGATGGTGTCGGCAGGCCCGGGAGTTGGCCTGCGTCTCTATTTACCGGGGCGGCGTATGGCTGCCGGGAGCGGACGGAGATCGCCGATGGGCTGCAGCCCTGTCGTCCCGGTTGTTTCCCCTGAGGCTGTGCGCTCCGTTGCCACGGCTGCCGCGGCCGGGGTGAAGCTGATCAGGTCATTGGGGGTGCAGCCCAGGATGTCGCAGAACACGGCAAGGACCTCCAGATTGAGCCTGGTCGGGGTGGACGTGACGAGCCGGTAGGTCTGCTCGCGGGAGAGCCTGACGCCGCGCTCAGCCATGAGGGGCACCAGATCAGTGGTCTGGTAGAGGCCCTTGGCCGCCATGAGCTGTCGGATGTTCCAGGAGATAACGTACCCGTTGGTCATTGGTTTTGGCCTTGCTGCTCGGTGTCGTAGACCTTCGCCAGGGCTTTGGCGAGGATCCGGTTTTTGTAGTCGTTGCTCACGGACGTGTAAATCGCGGTGGTGGAGGCGTAGGAGTGGCCGACCTGTTCCTGGACGAACCGTTCCGGGTATCCGTATTCAATCAGATGGGTCACATACGAATGCCGCAGGCTATGCAGGGTCAGGTGCGGGTCCAGGCCCAGTTCCCCGCGCAGTAACGCAAACTTTTGATCGATATGACGGGTGGAAATCCGGGACCTCCGCTCCGTCACCCACAGCGCCGGGGAATCACCGGGACCGAACCGCGGCCGCGCCGCCTCCACCCATTGCCTCAGACCATCCAGCGCCCATTGGAATTCAGGCACGGCCAACACCGTGCGCCGGCGCTTGGGGCCGCCTTTGAATGCCTTGCCGAATCTGACGTGGACGGTGCCGTAACTGCCCCACTGTGCACTGTTCGGGTTTGTCCTCAGATCCGACAGATCCAGCATCCGGGCCTCGGTGCGTCGCAGGCCGAAGGCGTAAACGGTTTTAAAGAACTGGGCGTCCCGCAGCGCGCTCAGGGCGCCTTTCTTCCCGGCCGCCGCAATACGCTCGACCTGCCCGTCGGCATGGGCAAAGAAGGCCTCCAGCTCATCGTAGGTAAAGGGCCTCTTGGATGGTCTGGCCTCGAATTCAGACAGGTGATGGTGGGTGTTCCAGTCATGGCAGATCTGCACCGGATGAGTGCCAAAGCGCTCCTGGCAAAGTTCGGCCCATTCATAGCGGGCGTCGGTGATGAAGGCGCAGAACGTTTTGATCGTGTGGTGGTAACCGCGCAGCGTTGAATGCGCCACCGGCGGCGTGCGCGAGAGCAGGGACGTCGTGAAGTCTTCAACGTCGGCGGGCTGCCAATTCCACGGATATTCCCCGGTGAAGGCGGCGAAGCGCTTCATGAACGCCATATTGTTGTTCACGGTCATCCGGCCAAGTCCGCGGCTGAGCCGCTGCCGCTCCCAGCCCTGGAGCATCCCGGCGAAAACCGCTTCCTGAGGATCCATATGGGAAACCGTGGCCGACAACCCCGCACCGGCCGTTGTCGGCGAAAAAACCATCAGACCATCCCTCCCGTCATCAACAAACCTTCAGCAGTAGAAGCATCATCCAATCACATAAACACAATATGATGCATTTACCGCAACGCCACGAGGGGTGCTGGGCGGTCCGTCACGGTATCCCTGGCCGAGCCAGGGGTACGGAAACCTTCCAAGGGTAAAAGGCCACTTTGCACAAACTCGTCGCCGCGACGGAATACCGCCAGTGGGAAGTTTCATATCCAAAGACGGTTGGGCGGAATATACTTTAGCTCCCACCCCACAATGGGAAAGAAGCGATGATGCGCGGATTTGGCAGACGCGGAACGGGCGGACGCGGAATCGGCTTCTTCGGGGTGGTCTATCTGGCCATCGGGCTGCTGGTCGCCGCCACCCACGGATACCTCGTGGCATGGAACATTCCCGGCAATATCCTCGAAGGCCTTGCGGCGATACTTCTCTGGCCGCTCGTCGCGTTCTTCGGCGTCGATCTGCATGCGCTGATCGCTTAGTCCGGATGCCACATGGGGCAGGCTCCTCAGCCCTCCCCGCACGGTGATAGAGATGTCTTGAATGCGTGCCGGGGTGTTGCGTGCCTCACAGTTCATGCCTACGCTTGCGGGGGTGGCCGCAGCGTCGCGGCCACCCCCGAAGGGTAGGAGCACCATGAAAGACAAGCTCAGCGTCCTGGTCCGGGTGGACCTCGATTGCGCCCATGCCCGGATCGAGGCCCAGGGCCGCGTGACGGCACAAAGCCTCCAGGCCCTCTATGTGATCGTGAAACGCGCAAACGCCCTGGTGGAAGGCCTGGCCGTGGAAATCGACATGACCCACGCCAGCGTCGAACCCCTCGCCCTGGAGCAGCTGCGCGCCTGCTCGCGGCGCCACCGCCTGCCCGCATACATAGATCCGCTCCAGGCTGTTTGCAGACTCAGCATCCTGGCACCCGTCAATGCCGTAGCCCCCGCCCTGGCTGTGGGCTTGGCGGCCTGACCTGCCGATCCCGGCCGCCTCGGGGCAAAAAGCCGGAAATCGAGCGGCCATCACCGCCCTACGAGCACGGCCCGGCGAGCTCCCGGAAGGGGGATCGGTGGTGCGCAGGAGGAACGATCCACCACATGCCCCTTGCCGCGTTTTCACGTACAGCCGTCATGCCGTCCAGGACTCCCCTGATCGTCGTGACCCGGCGGTGAGACGGCCACGACTGTCCCTCGGATGCGGTCAGGCTGTCATCCCCAACACACACGGGCTCCTACCGCCTCGACCACACACTGCGGGGGCAATCCAGTACCAAAATGGCCCACGGTGGACCTGATTCAAGCCGTCACAGCGGACCCGGATGAGATTGACATAGGCATTCCCTCAACTCAATGGAGCTGGAGCCGGCCGCCTTGGTAGGCGGCTTACATGCGCGCGTATTTGGCCTTCACCATCAGGTAGAGGCCGTAACAGATCAGACCGGCGCCGACGGCGGTCAGCATGTAAACCCCGTACGGCTGCTCGCGCAGCGCCTTCAATCCGCCGTCCAGGCCGGTGGACTCCTGCGGGCGGGCGCTGACGGTGGCAATGATGAACAGCAACCCCACCAGAAACAGCGCAACGCCCTCGGCGACATAGCCGACCACTCCCAGCCCGGTCACGACGGACCGGCCGGTGCCCGAGGACGGCAGCCTCAGATCCTTCTTGAACGATGCCTTGGATCCGAGGACCACGAAGACAATGCCGGCGACGGCGACCGCGGCGCCGATGACGATCAGCAGGAACAGACCCCCCGGTGCTTTCATGATGGAAACCGTGAAATCGCTGGTGGACTGTCCGCTGTTCTTGCTGTTTCCGCTTGCGGAGGCAGCGAACGTCAGCGCCATCACGGCGAACACCACCGCCTTGCCGCCTGCGGAAAGTTTCTTCCCCACCTTCTTCTTGGCTTCCAGCTGACCGTAGTCGAACACGGCGTTACTGGTTTGCCAGAGCGCCAGAGCCACACAGGCGGCAAATCCGGCCCACAGCAGCAGCAGCCCCTGCGGCTGGCGGGCGAGTTGGGCGACTGCACCGGCCTGATCCGCCGGTCCCGCCTGCCCCGCCGTGCCGAAGGCCAACTGGATAGCGACGGACCCGGTCAGAAGGTGCAACAGGCCGCTGACGGCAAATCCCGCCCTGGCGGCAATCACCAGAGCCCGGGAGTTCGAAGCATCCTCCACCGCGTTCGCGGCATCCTTCAGCTCTTTCTTCATTTCCGACCCTTCGCGCAAGCGCAAACGCAGATGCGGTGGTACGTAATAGGCCTATTTTGTCACGGGAGTACACGCTCAGACAGGCCTGGACCGGGCGGGCACCGGGAAGGCTCCGTCTGGCGGGAACCGACAGTGAAACTCTGGCCGGCATGGCGTGCGCACAACTCGAGCAGCCTTTGACGTCAAGTGCTGAATGTGTGCCGGGAAGAAGCCCAGGGCGGCTTGGCAGTGACCCGGCGTGTGGCGCGCTGTGGGGGCGGTCACGGCCGTTCAAGATCGGTAGGTGCAGGGCCCGTGAAGCTCGGGCAATCAAATCCGACGAGGTTCTCGTCATGCCGGTAGCCACCCCGGCGGAGCGAGGGACGGCCTCCGACTCGGCGCGATTCCTGCAACGCTGAGTCGACTGGGGAGGGAACCGCGGGGACCGCCTCCAGGGTCGCACCAGGCCCGTCGCGCGACCTCGCTCACGGACGGTCACGGGACGCTGTTGAGCCGAACCCAAAATTCGCTATCCCCCGGCGTCGGTTTCGGTGTCCTTCGCGCCCGTGTTGAAGGGACTGCCCGCGGCCGGCGGTTCGCCAGCCGCGATACGGTCCGACTCCCGAGCCCCGATGACGGACTGGGCTCCACCGGATCCGGCTTCGGCAGGTGAAGGTCCGGGCGGTATGACAGGTGCTGGCTCCGCGGAGCCGGTTACGGTGCGCCCCTCGGTCATGGCCGGGTCGTTGAACACCTGCTCGACGGGCGCCTCGCCCGACTTGGACTGTTCCGGATGCGAGTGCTCCCCCTGCGCCTTGGTGCCCGCCTCAGCGATCTCGATCGCTTCGCCTACATCTGCACCGTGCGGGGGCGACGCGGCGGCCTCTCCGTCGTTCGGTTTCTCGGTCATCGGCTTACCTTTGTGATTGACAAACTGTCGCTCTTCGGCAGTGAGCCAGCCTA
>JBDTQQ010000129.1:0-6656 GCA_039932075.1 Pseudarthrobacter sp.
AGGCCGGCGGCGATCAGGGCGGTGGCGAGTTTCTTCATGGGTCCCTCAGTAGGCGGTTGAGGTTTCGATTGTAAGCAGAGCGCGCGCTTCGGCGCGTTTCGGGGTGCTCCGGAGGGCGGAGTGTGACCGGCAGGTAGGGGGCTCCGGGCTCTGGTGGTGGGCACCGCTGGTTGCTTAAACTGGCAGGACAACCGTGCGGGCCTGCCGCATGTTGGCCTGTGCGGATCAGCCGAAACAAGGAAAGCAAAATGGCCCGCACAACCCGGAATTCAGGAAACGTACAGCGCCGTACCGCCATGGTTTTCTTGGCGGTGATGGGGTTTCTGGCACCTGTCGGCCCAGCGACAGCTACCCCTCCAAAAGACTCAGTCATTGTGCTCGACGGCGCCAAATCGGCCGAAGGAATCGCTGCCGGCGAAGGCACAACGTTCTACGCAGGCGACCTTATGCTCGGCGACATTTACCGCGGCGACATCCGCAGCGGCAAGGCGGAACTGTTCATTGAGGTTTCCGACTTTGATGCGACGCCCCGTGCCGCCGTCGGCATGAAAGCCGACGTCCGCAATGACCTGCTGTTCGTGGCAGGCGGCGCCACCGGGAAGGCCTACGTTTACGACACTGCGTCCGGCGAACCCGTCAAGGACTACACGCTGGCCCTAGGGTTCATCAACGATGTCACGCTCACCGGCGAGGGCGCCTGGTTCACCAATTCGGTAGCCGCCGAGCTCTACTTCATTCCCGTCGGCTCGCACGGCAGGCTGGGCGAGGTCCGGACGCTGAAGCTGCACGGTCCGGCCGCCGACCTGTCCGGATCGTTCAACCTCAACGGCATCGCTGCCGCGGATGATGGACGGACGTTGATTGTGGCCCACTCGGGCCTGGGCAAGCTCTTCACCGTCAACACGAAGACCGGTGAAAGTGCGGAAATAGCCGGCGTGGACGTACCCAACGTTGACGGCATCCTGGTCCGGGGCAATCAGCTCTGGGCGGTGCAGAACTTCTCGAACCAGATCAGCCGCTTCAGGCTTGACGACGATCTGGCCTCCGGTGAACTCCGGAAGGTCATCACCAGCCCGGACTTCAAAGTTCCCACCACTGTGGCCTTCTTCGGCTACACCCGGTTTGGAAGCACCCTGGCTGCGGTGAACGCCAAGTTCAACGACACCACGGCCACGCAGTACGAGGTTGTGCTGGTGCCGGCCTGGGATTAGCAGCCCGCCTGGCTCGGTAACCCAATAGCGGCCGCCGTGCCGTTACTCGTCGTCGGGGTCGAGGCCTTCGGCGGGGTCCTGGGAGTGCTCGCGGATGTCGGTCGGGTCCGCGGCTTCGTCCCCTTCGGCAGGGGCCTCACTGTGGATCCGCTGCGCTGCTGCTGGCTTGTCCTTCATAACAGATGCTCCCTGGGTGCGTGGTTGATGGCGCTTTACCTTCATTCAGCGCCTCCGGCTGCAGGGTGTCAATAAGCCCGAAACGGCCATCAACCGCACACTCGCCCAGTCGCTTATCAAGCTCGCGCCGGACGAGCTGGAATTCTCCGAGATCCCCATCAAGGACCTGCCGCTCTACAGCTACGACTACGACGCCGATTACCCGGCTGAAGGACGTGCCCTCAAAGAAGCCATCGAGGCCTCCTGCGGCGTCCTCTTTGTGGCCCCCGAATACAACCGCTCCATCCCCGGCGCCCTCAAGAACGCCATCGACTGGGCATCGCGGCCCTGAGGAACGAACTCCTTCGCACGCAAGCCCACCGGCATCATTGGCGCCTCACCGGGCAGCATCGGCACGGCCGTGATGCAGTCCTCCATGCGCAGCGTGGTGAGCTTCCTGGACGCTCCCCAATTGAACGCCCCTGAGGTCTACATCCAGTTCAGGCCCGAGGTTTTCGGGGAAGGCGGCGAAGTCCGGGATGAATCGACGGCCAAGTTCCTCCGGCACTACATGGAGGAACACAGCGCATTCGTTCAACGCGTGCAGGACGCCAATGCGCCGGGCCACATCGGCGATCAGGAACCGGACCCGGACAAGCTTTCACGGTAAGTCACCCGTCCCATTCCACAGGTTCAGTCCAGGGGCAGGGTGACCGTGACAGTAGTGCCCTGCCCCGGCGTCGACGTGACCTGAACGGTGCCGCCGGCCTCATGAACGGCCACGGACATCAGCCGCAGCCCGTACCCGTGGTGCCGTCCATGGAGGGCAAGCTGGCTGTCAAAGCCCGCGCCGTCGTCGGACACCACCAACCGCACGCCGTGACCCACGGCTGCCAGTTGGACAGTGAGTTCGGAGGCGTCTGAGTACTTGAACGCGTTGCTCAGCGCTTCGCGGGCTGACTGGTACAGGAGTGACGCGCAGTCCGCCGGGATCTCAATTCCCCAGTGCGGAGTATCCCAGCGGACTGCCGTGCCCTGCTGGCGGAGAGGGACCGTGAGCCGGTCAATGCAACCGGCCAGCCCCAAGCTGTAGAAATCGATCGGGTGGTGATCGGTGATCACTCCTTCGACCGTGACTACCTCGTCAAGAGCTAATTCGTTCGCCATTGAACTCTCCTGCTTCCCCGCATTTTTTTGTAGATAAGTCCAGAGTGAACCGCCAACTGCATGGGTTGCGAAGGGTTTGCTCAAGATCTCATCAAATTTTTCGGAATCGGTTGCGTAGCGAGTTTTCGGCAGGTGTTCTGTCTGAGCGTCCTGCTTGATATCGTAATTTCCCTATATCGAGGAGGAGCCATGAGTATCAACTCACCCGAATCCCTGCCCGACGACGAGCCGCAGGAGGACGCTGCGGCTGAAGCCGTCAACAGAAAGGACGACGGCGGGGTTCCCACCGGGACGGACGGGGTCGGCCTGGGATTCACGCACGAGGCCAACACCTTCGAACCCGAGGAGGACACCGAGGCCGAGTAGCGGCGGCTTACGGCCTACTTTCGTTATCCTCGCAACGTTTCAGCGCCAAACGGGAAGACGGGCAGTCTTTTCGTGCCCCGGCCGCGGACAATGTAAGGACCAAAAGTCGGGCCCGAGGAGGGTGTGATGGGCAGTCGGTCCGCGGCAGGCGCAGCAATTTCCACAGGGTTACTTTTCACCGTGGTGCTCGCGGGTTGCGGTCCGCAGGCTGGACCGCCGACCACGTCTGCAAGTCCCAGCCCCACCGCTACCTCCACCACGACGGCCCCAACAACGGCTGAGACGCCCATGGCGTCCGGTGCTCCGGACCCAAGGGCCAGCGCGCCGGCGTCGGCCGCCTGGACGCGCTTCACCACGGCGGACGGCCAGCTGACCTTCGACCTTCCCGCGGCGTGGAGCGTCCGGGACCCTGCGGGCGAACTGCCCGACGGTGGCGGCGCCTTTGCGGAGGTGACCAACCAGGCAGGCAGGCCGCTGGCCACCCTGCGGACCAACATGGCTACCGGCTCCACCTGCATGGAGCGCTTCCCGTACCAGGTGTTGGAGTCGCAGGAGCTACCGGCACTTACGCAAAACGGCACAGCGCCCCGGTACATTTTCGAGACCCGCGGGAACAACGTGACGCCAGGCCCGGCGGACACCCCTGCAGCGGCCTACGGCATCCAGACCAGCCAGCTGCCCACTGATGACTCGGCCTGCGCTATTTTCCACTTCTTCACCTGGCCACCCACCGCGGCGATGTTCGGAGCGTTCTACAGCCCCGAAAACAACGCGACGCCGGGCGCCGAATCTTTGCCTTACCTGGAGCAGGCGAAGAGGTACGCCCAGACGGACGAGTACCGGGATATCAAGCGCATGATCACGTCACTGCGGCCGGCAGGGTAAGGCCGGCGAGATAAGGACCGCAGGGTAAAGCCGGCGGCCAGCGGGTTGAGTCCTGCTGCGCGACGCGGGGAAGCGTCAGGACCAGTCGAAGAAGCCCTTGCCGGTCTTGCGGCCCAGCTCGCCGCGGGCCACCTTGTCCCGAAGGATCTGTGGCGGCGCGAATCGCTCCCCGAGCGTGGACTGCAGGTATTCGGCGATACCCAGCCGGACGTCCAGCCCCACGATGTCCGTGGTGCGCAGCGGGCCGGTGGGGTGCTTATAGCCCAGGACCATGGCGGCGTCGATGTCCTCCGCAGACGCCACGCCCTCCTCCACCATGCGCATCGCTTCCAGCGCGATCGCGACGCCAAGCCGGGATGAGGCAAAGCCGGGCGCGTCGTTCACGACGACGGCGGTCTTGCCGAGTGCCTCGACCCACCCTTTCGCCGCGGCGGCCACGTCCGGGGAGGTTTGCTCGCCGAGCACCACTTCAATGAGCGTGGAGGCGGGCACCGGATTGAAGAAGTGCAGGCCGAGGAAGTTCTGCGGCCGCTTCAGCTCCCGGGCCAAACCGTTGACCGACAGGGATGACGTGTTGGACGCTAGGAACGCGTCCTCGGCAAGCCGCGCTTCGATGCCTCGGAGCGCCGTGACTTTCAAGTCCCAGTCCTCAGGAACGGCCTCGACAACCAACTGGCGGTCCGCGAAGTCGTCGTAGTCCACGGTGACGGCGAGCCGGGACACCATCTCATCCAGGTTGACGTCGGTGGCTCCGCGTTCGATGCTCTTGGCGGCAGCGGATTCCACCCGTTCCCGGGCGGCCTCGGCGGACTCTTCATCACGCTCCACCACCAGGACGTTGGCTCCGTTGATGAGGAAGGCGTGGGCGATGCCGGCTCCCATGCGGCCCCCGCCGAGGACGCCGACGGTGGAAGGAAGGTTCGGGTTCGTCATGACTGCTTCTTCTCTGCTTTCTTGTCCAGAAACTTCTGCATGCGGTCAAACTTGGCCTGGGATTCGAAGAGGATTCCCTGCGCCAGCTGGTCAATCAGCGGATGCGCCTCGGCCGGGGCATGGAACACGGACTTCGTGATGCGCACCGCCAGCGGGTCCTGCCGGCCAATCCTGTCCGCGAGGCTGTGGGCGGCGTCCATCAGCCCGGGTGCCTCATGGATCTCCGTGATGAGGTTCGCCGCCAGGGCGTCCTCGGCCCGAAGCACCAGGCCGGCCAGCAGGATCTGCTTCGCCAGCGGTTCGCCCACGAGTTCCTTCAGCCGCCAGCTGGCGCCGGCCGCGGCGAGGATGCCCAGCCCGGTTTCGGGGTTGCCGATCCGGACGCTTGGCGTTCCGATCCGGAAGTCCGCAGCGTAGGCGAGTTCGGCGCCGCCGCCCAGGCAGTAACCGTCCAGGGCGGCAATGACGGGCATGGGCAGTTTGGCGATCCGCACGAAGATGGTGGAGTTGATGCCCTGCAGGGCGTCGTCGCGGCGGCGTTCGCGCAACTGGGCGATGTCCGCCCCGGACGCAAAGACCCCGTCCACGCCGGCGATGATCAGGACTTTGGGATCCTGCTCCAGTGCCTCGCAGACCACGTGCAGCTCATCCACCATCTGCTGGTCGATGGCGTTCCGGACTTCCGGCCGGTTAAGGAGCACCACCACGCGGTCGGTCCGTTCCTCCACGAGGAGGGCGTGGAACTTCTCCGCGGCCAGGTCTACCAGCGCCGCCATCAGACCCGCTCCAGCAGCATCGCCGTGCCCTGGCCAACGCCGATGCACATGGTGGCGAGGCCGAGTTTGGCGTCCTCACGTTCCATCCGTCCCAGCAGGGTGATGGCGATCCGGGATCCGCTGGAACCGAGCGGATGCCCCAGGCTGATGGCGCCGCCGTCGTTGTTGACGATCTCCGGATCCAGGCCGAGCCGCCGCAGGCTGGCAAGCGACTGCGTGGCGAAGGCTTCATTAAGTTCGACGGCGCCGAGGTCGCCCACGCTCAGGCCGGTCCGGGCGAGCACTTTCTGGGTGGCGGGGACAGGCCCGATGCCCATGATCTCGGGTTCGCAGCCGGCCGAGGCGCCGTCAATGATGCGGGCACGCGGCGTCAGGCCCAGGCGTTCGATCGCGGCTTCGGACGCGACGATGATGGCCGAGGCGCCGTCGTTCAGGGTGGAGGAGTTGCCGGCAGTGACCACCGAACCGCCCGGGACCACCGGGCGCAGGCCGGCGAGGACGTCCATGGTGGTGCCGGCGCGGGGGCCCTCATCGGTGTCCACCACGGTTTCGGACTTCCGGGTCTTGACGGTCACGGGGACGATCTCGTCCGCGAACCGTCCGGCCGCGATGGCTGCGAGGGAGCGTTCGTGGGAACGGACCGCGAAGGCGTCCGCGTCCTCGCGGGAGATGCCGTCCACCCGGGCCACTTCCTCAGCGGTTTCCGGCATGGAGTAGGTCATCTTGCCGTCGCGGGCCAGCTCACCCTTTTGGAACTTCGGGTTGGCGAACCGCCAGCCGATGGAGGTATCGAAGATCTGGCCGGGCTTGGCGAAGGCGGTGGCAGGTTTTTCCTGGACCCACGGTGCCCGGCTCATGGATTCGACGCCGCCGGCGATCACGATATCTGCGGCGCCGGACTTGATCATGTGGCTGGCCATGATGATGGCGCTGAGCCCGGAGGCGCAGAGCCGGTTCACGGTGATGCCGGGGATGTGGAGGGGAAATCCTGCCAGCAGCGTGGCCATCCGGGCCACGTTGCGGTTTTCCTCGCCGGCGCCGTTGGCGTTTCCGAGGATGACTTCCTCGATGCTCTCCGGATCAAGTCCGGCGCGGGTGACTGCCTCGCGGATCACCAGCGCAGCCAGGTCATCCGGGCGCACCGCGGAAAGGGCTCCGCCGT
>JBDTQQ010000130.1:0-6655 GCA_039932075.1 Pseudarthrobacter sp.
AGTCGGAGTGGATCACACCGGCTGCCTGCGGGGCGGTGTCGCCCTGGTGGATGGTCCAGGCCCGGGTCTCCTTCGGGCCGGCCGTCAGGTAGGTCTGCAGCCCGAGCGTGTGGAAACCGACGCGGGCCAGCTGGTCGAGGCCGGACTCATCCTGCCCGTTCATCTCCAGCATTTCGCGGGCCTCTTCCTCGTCCAGCTCCACGAGGTCGGACTCGAGCTTGGCGTCGAGGAAAATAGCGTCGGCAGGCGCCACCAGGGCACGGAGCTCGTCCTGCTTCTCCGGGCTGCCCAGGATGCCTTCATCCGCATTGAAGACGTAGATGAAGGGCTTGGCGGTCAGGAGGCTGAGCTCCCTGAGGTGCTCCATCTCCAGCTTGTCGCTCTTGATCGACGAGAAGATGGTGTTGCCGCGTTCCAGGACCGTCTGGGCCGCCTTGATGGCTGCGAGCTCGGCCGCGTCGCGCTTCTTGATCTTGACTTCTTTTTCGATCCGCGGAATGGCGTTCTCGATGGTCTGGAGGTCGGCCAGGATCAGCTCGGTGTTGATGGTCTCCATATCCGAGCGGGGATCCACCTTGCCGTCCACGTGGATGACATCGGGGTCATCGAACACGCGCACCACCTGAGCGATGGCTTCGGCTTCGCGAATGTTGGCAAGGAATTTGTTGCCCAGGCCTTCGCCCTCGGACGCGCCCTTGACGATGCCGGCGATGTCCACGAAGGACACCGGCGCGGGCAGCAAGCGCTGGGAGCCAAAGATCTCCGCGAGCTGCTTGAGCCGGGGATCCGGCAGGTTAACGACGCCCACATTCGGTTCGATGGTGGCGAACGGATAGTTCGCCGCCAGCACCTGGTTGCGGGTCAGTGCGTTGAAGAGAGTTGATTTGCCGACGTTGGGCAGTCCGACGATGCCAATAGTAAGAGCCACGAGCATTGATTCTACCGGTTGCGGCACGGACTGGCTCCAGCGGGTATGACGACGGCGCGGACGAGTACCGGCGGCTGCTGGAACACCGGACCGAATATGTCGCTTCCGGAAAATGTCACAGGGCCGTGCCACAGTGAGCCTATGGATGCTTTAGCCCTGATTCTTGCCCTGTTGATGCTGCTGCTCGGTGCCCTCGCCGGCGCCGCTGCCACCTACCTGCTCCTGCGTCGGCGTACGCACGCAGTGGAAGAAGATTTCGACGCCGTCTCTGCGCGCCTTTCCGAGGTCAACGCGCAGTTCGCCGCGGCCGACGCCGAGCGGCGCCTTCTCAGCGCACAGAACCGGGAGCTCGGAGAGTCGCGCAGCCAGGACGGCAACGTCCTCCGCGCGCTGGCCCCGGTGGCGGAAAAACTGACTGCAGTGCAGCAGCAGGTGGCACTGCTTGAGCGTGACCGCCTCGAGCAGTACGGCCAGCTCGCGCAGCAGCTGCAGGAGGCCCGGCTGTCCGATGCCCAGCTGATCCGGTCCACGCATGCCCTCGAGTCCGCCCTCCGCTCCAACAGTGCCCGCGGCCAGTGGGGTGAGGTTCAGCTGCGCCGGGTGGTGGAAGCGTCGGGAATGTTGAAGCACGTGGACTTCCTGGAACAGGTCCATAGCGCTGGCGGCGACTCGACCATCAGGCCGGACCTGGTGGTGCAGCTTCCCGGCCAGAAGCAGCTGGTGGTGGATGCCAAGGTGCCGCTGTCCTCGTATCTTGAGGCCCAGGAGCTCGGGTCCGGATCCGGTGTGGAGCAATCCACCCTTAACGGCCACGGCGCGAAGGGAAACGCTTCCCAGCAGGCGCTGCTCGCCGCACATGCCAAGGCCCTGCGGGCCCACGTGGACGCGCTCAGCAACAAGAAATACTGGGACATCCCCGGCAACTCCCCGGAGTTGGTGATCTGCTTCCTGCCGGCGGAATCAATCCTGGCGGCGGCTCTCATGGCCGATGCGACGCTCTTGGACTACGCCTTGTCCCGCAATGTTGTCCTCGCCTCACCAAGCACGCTGTTGGCCGTGCTCAAATCGGTGGCCTTCACCTGGCGCCAGGATGTGCTGACCGACAATGCGCGCGAACTGTTCGACCTCGCCCGCCAGCTATACGAACGCATGGGAACGTTGGGCGAGAACGTGGGAAAGCTGGGATCGTCCCTGAAGTCTTCCGTGGACCGCTACAACTCCCTGATCGGCACCCTCGAGGCGCGGATCCTGCCCACCGCCCGGAAACTCAACGCCATGGACGAGTCAGGACTGCAGACCCCAGCCGCTCTGGAGGTCACGCCGCGGTCGCTGGCCGCCCCCGAGCTTCAGCAGGATGACGAGGCAGCCTGAGGAAGCAGCCGGGGTGCGGCAGCCTGCCGCGGGCCTCCCGGTACCAAGAGACCCGGCGCGGCACGTCAGTCGCGGGACCGGCGCCCGCCGAGGGCACGGCTGACGTCGCCGGCTTCCTTCAGGGTTGCGCGGAGTTCCTTGGGCAGGGAGAACAGCAGGTCTTCCTCCGCGGTAACAACTTCTTTCACCGAGCCGTAGCCGTAGTCCGCGAGCAGGCGCAGGACATCAGTGACCAGGACTTCGGGAACGGAAGCACCGGAAGTGACGCCCACGGTCGCGACGCCTTCAAACCAGGCCTCGTCCACTTCATTGGCGAAGTCCACGCGGTAGGAAGCCTTGGCACCATATTCCAAAGCAACCTCAACCAGCCGGACCGAGTTCGAGGAATTCGCTGATCCCACCACGATGACCAGGTCAGCCTGCGGCGAGATCTTCTTGATGGCCACCTGGCGGTTGGTGGTGGCATAGCAGATATCATCGCTGGGCGGATCCTGCAGTGTGGGGAACCGCTCCTTGAGCAGCCGGACGGTCTCCATCGTTTCGTCGACGCTCAGCGTCGTCTGGGAGAGCCAGATGACCTTTTCGGGATCCCGTACCGTGACCTTGTCCACTTCGTGCGGACCGTTGATGATCTGGATGTGTTCCGGTGCTTCGCCGGCAGTACCTTCAACTTCCTCGTGACCGTCGTGGCCGATCAGGAGGATATCGAAGTCGTCCTTGGCGAACCTGACGGCTTCCTTGTGGACCTTCGTCACCAGGGGGCAGGTGGCGTCGATAGTGCGCAGGCCGCGGTCCTCGGCGGACTGGACGACGGCGGGCGACACCCCATGGGCGGAGAAGATCACGAGGGCGCCTTCAGGCACCTCGTCCGTTTCGTCCACAAAGATGGCACCTTGCGCCTCGAGCGAGCTCACCACGTGGACGTTGTGCACAATCTGCTTGCGGACATACACGGGCGGACCATAGTGCTCCAAGGCCTTTTCCACCGCAATGACGGCCCGGTCCACGCCGGCGCAATAGCCGCGGGGAGCTGCAAGCAGGACCTTCTTGGGGCCCGATACCGGCGCTGCGGCAGATACTTCCTCAGGCGAGCGCCGCCTTCGCGGGACAGTTGGCATCGAAAGGGAAACTGAGGAGGTCATCCCTCCATGCTACCGGTTGGGCCGTCGCCGTCCCGGCGAAGCGATCCTGGTCACAACGCCGGCACCGAGAAGCACAGCGCCCGCAACGACGGCTCCCGTGACCCACGATCCGAAGCTGCTGGAAGCTGCCGCCACAAACTCGTTCTTGAAGGTGTCGGCAACCTCGTTGCCGCTGGCTGTCCGCAGCACTGCGTCGCCCGCCATGCTGGAGCCCAGGGTCCACAGGCCGGCCAGCACAAGCGCCCCGAAGCCCACGCAGAAGAGCACCGACCACTTACGGCGGGCGGCAACCAAAGCCAAAGCAAACGCGATTCCAGCCCCGATGGCCAGCGGATAACCCAGCGGGGCATAGGCGGTCAAGCCCGCGATGATCTGGCGATGGCCCGACTGTCCAACGTTGATCAACGTTTGCTCCGGCGCGTCCAGCGCCAGCCCGGTGGAACGCGAGATCTCATTTGTCGCCAGCGCCACCAGGGGTGCGACGTCCAGGGTGAGGGATGACGACGAGTCCGCTTCGGGAGGTAGTGAGGCGGGGTCGGCAAAGCTGAGCCGGTGGCTCTTGCGGAGAGTCTCCTCCCACGCCGCTGGGTAACCGGGCAGCCCTGTCAGGGATCCTGCTGCCGCTTCCAACACCGGCCTGACCAAACCGGCAAGCACGTCCGGTACTGCGCCGGTGTCGATGGTGCCCACAGTGGCGGCCGCGAGACGTTGCTGGAAACCGGCGTCCTGGCCGAGCGGTGCAGCCAGCGCCACGAAGCCGTCCTCCTGGACGATGTTGCGGTCAGCCCAGATCGCCGGAATAGCCACGGCGGAGAGCAGGAGGCCCAGAACGGCAGCAACGGCTGAGACAAAGGTGCGCAAAAACAGGTCCTCACTGGTTGGCGTAAGCAAAGCCATCATAGGACTGGTTCCTGGACAGCGGATGTCAGTCCCGGGTGGTACAGCTTATGGATAAGGTTGAATGACAGCCGCCGATCAACCTTATCCATAAGCTGAACCCGCACTTGCCGAACAAAGGACTGCCATGCCGCCAGCTACACCTTTCCGGGGCAGCGCGCATGTCTGAACAAGCTGCCCTCCCAGGCACCGCGGCCACCACTCTCCCTGCCACGGCCGCTGAAACCACCCCCGACAATCCTTGGCCTCTGCAGCTGCTGTCCCAGAAACTCAAGGTCCATATCGACCGCGCGCCGGCGGCCTGGGTGGAGGGCCAGGTCATCGAAATGAACCGCCGCGGCGGCAACGCCTACCTGACCCTGCGGGACGTGGACGCGGAAGTTTCGCTGCCTGCATCCGTCTGGACGAAGGTCCTTGACCGCCAGAACATGCCACTGGAACGCGGGTCCCGCGTGGTGGCACTGCTCAAACCCGAGTTCTGGCTGAAGACCGGCCGCCTCAACATGCAGGTTCGTGACATCCGGCCGGTTGGCCTGGGCGACCTCCTGGCCCGCATCGAACGCCTTCGCCAGGCTCTCGCCGCCGAAGGACTCTTTGCCGATTCCCGGAAAAAGCCGCTCCCGATGCTCCCCCACCGGATCGGGTTGATCACCGGGCGCGACTCGGACGCCAAGAAGGACGTCCTGCAGAACGCTGCACTACGCTGGCCCGCTGTTGAATTCGAAATCCGTGAAGTCGCCGTCCAGGGCAACACTGCGGTGTCCCAGATCGTCCGCGCCCTTCGGGAGCTGGACGGCCACCCGGACGTGGACGTCATCGTTATCGCCCGGGGCGGCGGCGCACTGGAGGACCTGCTGCCGTTCAACAGCGAGGAACTGATCCGCGCCGTGGCCGCGGCGGCCACTCCCATTGTCAGCGCAATCGGCCATGAGGCGGACCGGCCCCTTCTTGACGACGTCGCTGACCTCCGCGCGTCAACACCCACCGATGCTGCCAAACGGATCGTGCCTGACGTTGCCGAAGAACTGGCGAGCGTGCGCCAGGCGCGGGAATACCTGCGCCGGTGCATCGGCAGGCTGGTGGAACGGGAGACGGACCGGCTCGCCTCACTCCATTCCCGGCCGGTCCTGGCCAGCCCCGAGGGGATGGTCACCATGCGCGCGGAGGAACTCGAACGGCTCCTGAGGCGCTCATCGGCGGCCGTCAGCTCAACTGTGGTGCGGGCAGCCGACCAGCTGGTGCATCTGCAGGCCCAGGTGCGCTCACTGTCCCCACAAAAAACCCTCGACCGCGGCTACGCAGTCGTGGAACTCGCCGACGGCCGGCCCGCCCGGGGCACGGAAGCCACCGGCCATGCAGTAGTCCGCCACCCTTCGGAGGCGCCGGACGGAACTGCGTTGTCCGTGCGGGTCGCCGAGGGCCAATTCGGCGCCACATCCACCGGCGAACTTTAACAAGGAGAAGTACATGCCCGAGACCAAGCATGATCCCGAAATCGACGCCCTGAGCTACGAGGAAGCCCGCGAGCAGCTGGTCCTGGTGGTTGGCAAGCTGGAGGCCGGCGGCGCCAGCCTGGAGGAATCCCTTGCGCTCTGGGAACGGGGGGAAGCCCTGGCCAAGCGCTGCGAGGAGTGGCTGGAGGGCGCCCGCAAGCGGCTCGCCGCCGCCCGCGATCAGCCTCTCTAGGACCGTTCCACCAGCTCACGCTCAATCGGGACATCGAACTCCGCTTTTGGCCACTCCAGCTTCATCTCAGACAAAGCACCCAACACCAGTTGCTGCACCGCGATACGGGCATACCACTTCTTGTTGGCGGGAACCACGTACCAGGGAGCATGGTCCTTGCTGGTCTCGTCGAAAGCGGCCTGGTAGGCGTCCATGTAATCCTGCCAGAAGGCCCGCTCCTTCAGATCGCCGCTGCTGTACTTCCAGTGCTTGGCGGGTTCGTCCAGCCTGGCCAGGAGCCGCGCCTTCTGCTCGTCCTTGCTGATGTTGAGCATCACCTTGAGGATTTTGGTGCCTGCATCGGTCTGCCGCCGCTCAAACTCGTTGATGGCACGGTACCGACGCTTGAGTTCCTCAGGAGTCGCCCAGTTGTGGACCTTGTGGATGAGAACATCCTCATAGTGGGAACGGTCGAAGATGCCCACCATGCCCGCTGCGGGGACGGCCTTCTCAATCCGCCAGAGAAAGTCGTAGGACTTCTCCTCCTCCGTTGGCGCCTTGAACGCCTTGAACTGGACACCCTGCGGGTCCATGGTGGCCATGACATGGTTGACGATCCCGCCTTTGCCTGCCGTGTCCATGGCCTGGAGCA
>JBDTQQ010000131.1:0-6614 GCA_039932075.1 Pseudarthrobacter sp.
CAGCCGGAATCTTGCCCCGCACGCGCCCGGCAGCGGTTTCCAGCAGCGTTTCAGCCCGCTTCACCAGCTCCCCGGCCCATGGCATGGGCTCCGCCAACCACCGGTCGTCAACAACGTGCAGAATGACCAGCGGCAGGTCGGCGCTGGCAGCCCGGCGGGCAGCCCACTCCACGGCCGCCCGGCTTTGCGGAGAGTCATTGGTGGCGACGGCGATCGGTTTTGACGTTCTCACGGCTGGTTTTCCTTTGTTCTCGTGTCGGGGCTGTGAACAACCAGGACGGGGCAGTGTGCATGGGCAACGCAGGCTGAGCTGACAGATCCCAGGAGCAGGCCGCCGAATCCTCCATGCCCGCGCCTGCCAACAACGATCATGTCCGCGTGGCGGCTGGCATCGATGAGGGAGTCCCTGGGGTGGCCCCGGACAACCCGCGGGACGACGTTCGGCGGAATGTCGTCGCCGAAGGCCTGTTTCAGCGCGTCGTCGAGGACGAGCATGACGCGTTCCTCGAAGCGGTCTATGCCCATTGCTACGTACCCGGCATAGACCTGCGGATCATCCCAGTAGGCGGTGGCCAGTACTTTGGCCCCGACGGGAGCGGCCAGCCGCTGGGCCTGCCGAAGCGCCTCCACTGATGCCTCCGATCCGTCCACCCCCACCACAAACATGGCACCCTCTGACGCCGACTCCGCCATAACGTATTCCCTTCAGCGAACTTTTACTGGTCTCCAGCCTGCGGCCGGGGGCAATGGACGTGTAGGGCCGAAAGTCACCTAGAAACTGGAGGAACTGCCTGAGCCTGAGAAGCTTCCCCCGCTGCTCCCGTATCCGGTGGTTCCGCCGCCGCCCCTGGCAGAGCTGACGCTGCCGACGCCGGTGTTCATGCCGGAGTTGAAGGCAGGGACGGAGAAGAAATAGTAGGAGGGGTAGACGGTGCCGAGGATGCTGGGTTCGTAACTCCGCCGGTGGTGGTGGTCAGTGCCTTCCTGTGCCTCCTCCATTCCCCTGCGCATGAGTTTGGCTTCGCGTTCCGTCTTGGCGAAGCCCGCGATCACAGTTTCAGTGTGCTGCTTCAGCAAGTCGGACAGACGGCTGCGGGCGTCACGAAGGCGGTCCAGCGCTTCTTCCGGTGTGATGGTCCGGTCGGCGAGCTGGGCGGTCCACCGTTCGATTTCCTCCAGGCTCTGGTCGCGGAAGAACCGCAGGGATGCTGCGGTGGCGGAGTCGCCTTGCCCGTGACGCTTAGTCAGGAGCTGCTCAAGTCCGGCGAGGTCACTGCGGAAGGGCGCGAGTTGACGGTCCCATGCCGTTGGCCAGGTGTTCAGCCGGTTCAGCAGTGCGTTGCTGTCGGCAATGACGTCGTCCAGGGCATCCAGTTCGGCGGCCGCGTCCGCATACTCCCGGACCAGCTTGAGGTTTGGCCTGCGGCTCAACGACCTCGCTGTCAGGGCGTGCACCCGGTTTGAAAGCCCGGTGGCGGCGTTGTAGCGGTTCAGGAAGGTGCGGTGCTTCTCCAGGACACTGCTGCCGTACGACGAGGACGTGGGGATGGTACTCGCATTCAGTTCGGTGACATCCAGGTCGGTGCTGACGTTGGCGTAGCTTCGGTCTCCCCTCGCCAGCTCCTTGCGGCTGCCCGCCCTGGTGACGGCCCGCACTATCAGCAACGCGGCAGCCCCCGCCGCGGCCAGCGAACCCGCCACCCAGGCTGTGATCACGAAGGCGGCAGACTGGTACCACGGCTGGTTGATGAGCTCTGCGCCCCGCCGGACACCGGCGATGGTGCCGTCCGTCCATTGGGCGTCGCGCAGGAGATCCTTTGCGGCGTTCTGGATGTCATCGCGTTGTTCCAAGGAGACCTTGCGGTCCTCGCCCATGTAGGTGCCCACGTGCCGGCCCACCGGATCAAGCGCGAAAATGAAGAGACCGTCGGCCCATTTCTGCCCGTCGGTGCTGATCCAGTCCGGGTGTTCGGCGCGGGCGAACCTGAGAACCTCTTCGTTCAGGTTGTCCGCGGCGTTCCCGTTGTAGGTGTAGACAGCCACCTTCGTGGGCTCATGGAATTCGATGGCGGTGAGGGCCGGGACGAGGGTGTTGCGGTCGAGTACTCCGGCCCGGTCTTCAATAATGACGCCGGTGGGCGTGGCGGCCAGTGCGGCCCCGCCGCCGACCAGCAACAGGGCAAACAAGAGCAGCAGGAACTTGAAGGTCTTAAGCATCAGGTCACCGGCCACACAACCCGGGTTTGCCATTTCAAGGGGTCGGGTTCGGCGGGAGGCCCTTTCAGGTAGAACTCCCACATGGCATCGGACGGGTTTTTGCCAACCTTCGTGATGCGCTCCTGGATGGCCGCGTAAGTGGCACCCAGCGTGTCGTAGGGGCCGGTGTGGACGGCCTCAAACGCATCGGTTTCAGGAAGGGTGCCGGCGACCACGGTTTCCGTGTCCGACAGGCTGCCCCCGATCGGAAAGCCGGCTTCGACGTCGACCGTTTCCGTAGGCATCCCCCGGTACAGGGCGAACGGCGGTCCGGTGAGTTGGACGTTCTGCCTCTGTGCTTCCGCCGCCACAGCCCCGAAGGCCCGGCTGAAGAATTCAGTGAGGGCAGCCATCGCCACGGTTTCGCGTACAACAGCGGTTGGTTGCTCGGTGCAATGGATCTGGGTGGGTTCCCCGGTACGGGCAGGAGTCTGCGCGTTCTGCCACAGCCCCACCACATTTCCTTCGCTGTCCCGGAAATATGCATTCCAGCCGGAGCCGGGAACCTCCATCCTGCCCCGCACCGTCTCACCTCCCAGCCGGTGTATCTGTTCCAGCGCAGAATCGATATCCCCGACGTCGATGGTGACCACCGGCGCCTGGAGCATGTCGCCGCGACGGAAAATTCCGCCATTGATGGCTCCGGGCGCGGCGGGCATTCCTTGCTCGCTCACCGGGGTGGTCATGGCCAGGCTGTATTCCATTTCCGGCAGCACCTGGAAGGTCCAGCCGAACACTGATTCGTAGAACTTCCTCGCGCGGTCTTCATTGTCCGCGGGAATTTCGAAATGTACCACTCCACTCATTGCACTCACCTTTCTGTAGCCATGGCTATGGCGACAATCGCTTAGTCTCCAACGGAATGACGTCGATCCGCGCTGACTGGCCGTTGGGTGGACCGATCACCAGCAGTATGCGCGCGGCGGTGACACCGGCGAGAGCATTGACCACCCGTTCGATCAGTTCAGCTTTCGATGGGTCCGCCCCGGCCGGTAACGCCTCACCGCCTGCGTCGGCCCTTTTCCACACCGAGACTTTTGCGCCGGTCGCGGCAGTAATGGCCTCGGACAGCGGCTCCGAATTGGAAGCCGTCACCAGGATGACCTGATCAACGTTGTGGGCATTCGCCGCTGAGGCGGCAGCCAGCAGGGCGTGCTCGCGACGCCACTGGGCAAAGTGATACCCGGCAACCAAGCCGGCCGCCACCAGTAGACCCAGCGGCGCGCGGATCCGCTCCAGAAGGCTGCCTCCGGTTGCCTCTCCCAGAAGGAACTCGAAGAGCCGGAATCCAATCACGAGGAGGGCCACCAGGGCCACCACAGCGCTGATGCCAAAGAACACTACGAGGTAAACGCGCCTGCCGGGCGGAATCGCGTCCGCGGTTTGTGGCGGCCTCATCGGCCGCCATGCCCGCCACCAGACCGGACCGCCCACCACAAGCGAACTCACACCGCCCAGCAGAAGGGTTCGGGTGCCGCCGCCGGCGAGGGGTGACACCGCCATGGCAAGCGAAGCATTGATGATCACCCCAATGCCGGCTGCGGCAGCCGCCAGGGCAACCGCTGACGTTACTAGCCGGCTTGCACGCCTGGTGCCGACAGAACGCTGAGCTCCACTGACGCGGTGAAAGCGCCAGACCAGAAGGCCGATCGCGGCAGCGGCGAGGGCTGGGCCAAGCGGGGCCAGCAACTCGCTCATCGGGGCAGCCCGGTCGAACACTGTCCTCAGGAGCACAAAAAGCACGACGCCGGCGCCGCCGAGTGCCGTGATGCCCGCGGCGAAGATCCCTACCCCAACGAGGGCCACGTCCACCAGGGCGGTGCCCATCTTTCGTCCGCCGCCTCTGAACCAGTGCCACCACCACACGATGCTTCCGCCAACTGTCCAAACCGTGGCCCTCAGAATGGGCTGCCACCACCCCTCCACCCCTGGAGTCAGGCTCATGTGCCCGCGGACCGCCACATCAAACAAGCTGCCCAAGGCGGTGATGGCGGCGATCCCGCCCACCAGCAGCCCGAAGACCGACCCGATGACAGCGGGGACATCCTCCAGGGCTTCCGGTTGTTTGAGGGGGTGCCGCCACATCCAACGGTGCCAGGTCCAGATGCCTGCCCAGACAATCCCATTCGACACAGGCGAATACCACAGCGGTTCCTGGCTCCCGATGAAGGAGGTGACCGCTCCGAGAAGGGCTGTCACAGCTGAGATCAGGGAGACCGCGTAGACCGCAGACAGGTACAGGCCCCATCCGGCTGAGCGGCGCTCCGCAGGGTCGTTGAGCCTCCTCCATACGAACCACCACAGGAGGGCGACGAGTGGCCCACCGATCAGGGTGAAGGCCAGGGAACGGGCTACTCCGGCCACATCAGCGGATGCCACCACCGCGCCAGTGCTGAACAAACGCTCCAGCAGTCCGCTTAGCCCTGTTGCAGTGATTACCACCAGGGCGAATAGCAGCACGTAGAGGATCAGGCGGCGGAGCGTGGCTTGCGCTGAACCTGCCGCCGAACGTGGTGTTGCCGTTGTGGCGCTCACGGCTTGGACAATCTGGTGCACGACACGAGCTGGTACGGTGCCTGCTCGATCAGCCAGCTGCCACCGGATTTAACGAGGGCGAAACGATCCTCCATCTCGTACTCCGACGGTCCGAAGGGGCCGCCCCCACCTGAACTGACAAGCGACACCCGCACCAGGGCCGAGTCGCCCCGCTCTGTGGTGGAGATCAGGACCACCCGGGCGGGACGTGGGCCGCTTTCGTAATAGCCCCGGCACGCTGATCTGGCAGCCTCGGTGAGGTAGGAGTTGGCTGTGGCCGTATCCCCGTCGATGACCGCAGTGCTGTACCGCTGGACCACTCCCTGTGGCGTGGACGCATCCAGGACCTCCGGCTCACCGCGGGTAAAAACGACTGCGAGCGCCACGACGACCAGCAGCGCAATCGCTGACAGGATGGCGATGAGAATCCGGTCGGGTTTGCCCGCCGCAGCCTTTGACAGCCTCATGTGATGCCCAGTCGCTCCGGTCCCAGCCATGTTCCCACCACTATGAATACCCCTCCCGCGCTCGAGGTCAGGGCAACAAAGCCCAGCGGGGCCTGAAGTGCGGCCCTACGCATGGCTCCTCCTACGGAGGTGATACCCGGACCTTGCCTAGTTTCCAGCAGGCCACCGCAAGGCGGTAGGGGCGAACGTCCTGCGGGGAAGGGTTCATCAGAGATTGACCGGCCTTGAGCCCGGCGCATCGGGCGAGGGCTCAATAGTGACGGTACCGGCGTCGCCATCCACGCTGATCCGTTGGCCGCTGGTAATCCGCTGGGTGGCCACGCCGGTGCCGAGGACGGCGGGGATCCCGTACTCCCGGGCCACGATGGAGCTGTGGCTCAACGGGCCGCCAACATCGGTAACCACGGCCGAGGCCATCGCAAACAGCGATGTCCATGCGGGAGTGGTGATGCGGGCGACCAGGACGTCGCCGGGCGCCATCAGGGCGAAGTCCTGGGGCCCGTGCAGGACGCGGGCGGGAGCACTGACCCGGCCCGAGCTCGCAGCGGCGCCTTTGATGACGTTGCCCGCCTGATGCTGCGGGCCGGCCGGCATCATGGCTCCAAAGGCCTTTTCCATCCACCGGCTCTCCGGGAGCAATTGAGGGGCGGCAGCTTTCGCCTGGCCCCGCCACAGCATCCTGCGCTCCTCCACCGCGGCGGCGCGGACGGGCCGGGCAGCTCCGGTAATGGCCACGGCCGCCGGGGCTCCGGGTGCGGCCAGGCCGAACTCGACGGCGCTTCGCAACTCCTGGACGCGCAGCCAGAACACGTCGTCCGGGTTCGTGAGCACGGCGGAGCCCACCAGCCGTTGTCCAAGTTCGAGCAGCATCCGCCGCAGCAGCGGCCAGGCGAGCCCGACGTCGGCCAGGGCATCCTCACGGATGGGCCCGGTGCTCTGGGCCCAGCGGAGCAGGCGGAGGAACGCGGCACGGCGGCGCGGTCCAAGCCGGGCGAGCATGCGGCTGGTTTGCTCCTCCCGGCGGCCGGCCGAGAGCCGCTGCCGCTCGTACGGGTTATTGCCCTGTCCACGCAGATAGAACTTCACTGTCTCCAGCAGCGCCGCGGGATCGTCGGCCGGCACCGGGCTGGCGAAATCCAGGTTATAGACCGCGTGGCCGAACCGGTCTAAGTGATCCTGGAAGCGGCGCCGCCATTGCTGCCAGAGTGCGCTATCCAACCCTGCGGGCGCGGTGCCCGTCCGCTGGGCCTGGGCCAACGCCGTCGTCGATTCAATGAGGGTGACCGATGCCAGCCCGGGAAGGCCACCTGCCCAGGCTGCGAGATCGAACAGTGACTTCTCTGCCCGGATGGGTTC
>JBDTQQ010000132.1:0-6607 GCA_039932075.1 Pseudarthrobacter sp.
GGGCCGCGGCGAGATTTAGCGGAGCCCCGCGGAGTGTGACAAGCCGGCGGAAACTCACCAGGACAGCACCAACCACCACGCCGAAGATCGCGGCGGGCAGCACAGCGAGGTCGGAGAAGACCAGACCTGCGAGCGGTCCAGCAAGCCCCGCCAGCACGATGCCCAGGGGCGCAACCACCCTGTCCGGCCAGCGGATCAGCCCGGCGAACAATGCCACGGCGGCGCTGATGGCTGCCACCAGCATCATTTCGCGGACGCCGTTGAACCGCGCACCGGCAATCCAGCCGGCGCCGAGGCAGGAGAGGAGCACCCCGGCGCAGCAGCCCAGGGTGGATTCCAGCCGCTGGGCCTGGCCGGTGCCGCGGATCAGCTGCACCACAAAGACGGCCATCATCCCCAGCGCCATGAAGGCGGGTGTCCAGTCCAGGAAACCCGGGGCGGGGACCAGGCCGGCGGCGATTGCGGATCCAACGCCAGGCAGTGCAATGACTGTGGCGAGCGTCTTCTTCGCCGGGATGCGGAGGAAGTGGGGCCAGCCGACGCCTACCGCAACAGCAATGGCACTGGCGATGCCGACGAGCGCCTCACGCGAGACGTACACGCCGACAATGATGGCCACGAGCCCCGCCACGCCAATAAGGCCAATGACCCAGGAGCCCAGCGACCGTGCCGGGGCCTGTTCTTCCGCGCTCACGCTGATCCCAGCCCTTCCGGTCCGCCGCTTCGACACTGCACTCAATTCGCTGCATTCCCATTCTGGCTATAACCCGGCGGCTTTGCCCTCCGCGGGAGGGCATCCTGCCCCTCGGCTCAATCCTGCCTTATGTGACTCGGATATGTCGCAAAACGAAGGTCCGCAGGGGCGGAATCCCTGTTCGCGGGAACGCCGTTCGGTATACTCAAAGTTCAGCTACGCTTCCTGCAACGGTTGCCGGCCGGACAGATCTTTGGCCGGTCCAGATCATGGCAGGAAGCTGGTTCCTGCCGGTGAGAACCCGGTTCAGTCGCCCGAAGATGCGCGGACGCCCCTTGGAGGAACAATGTCGCACATCCTGCTATTGACTAACAGCACTGGGTCATCGGTGGACATTCTGCCTGCCCTTGAACTACTGAATCATCGCGTGCACATCCTCGCCGCTGAGCCTACCGCCCTGCTGGAGACTGATCCGTGCGACATCGTGCTGCTGGATGCCCGTAAGGACCTGGTGGGTGCCCGCTCGCTCACCCAGTTACTGAAGGCCACAGGCCTGAGCGCACCGCTTGTCCTGATCCTGACCGAGGGCGGCATGGCTGCCGTTTCTTCGGCCTGGGCTGTGGATGACATTGTGCTTGACTCCGCCGGACCGGCCGAAGTGGAAGCACGCATCAGGCTCTCGGTGGCGCGGGCTGTTCCCGAACAGGACGACGCTCCCACGGAGATCCGGGCAGCCGGCGTGGTCATCGACGAAGCCAGCTACACGGCACGCGTCAACGGTGCGCCACTGAACCTGACGTTCAAGGAGTTCGAACTCCTCAAGTACCTGGCCCAGCACCCCGGCCGCGTCTTCACCCGCCAGCAGCTGCTCACGGAGGTGTGGGGCTATGACTACTACGGCGGCACCCGCACCGTTGACGTCCATGTCCGCCGCCTCCGGGCCAAACTCGGCGCGGACCACGAAAACCTGATCAGCACCGTCCGCAACGTGGGCTACCGCCTCACCTTGGTGCGGCAGCAGGAGGACGAACTCACGGAGGCCTGACCGTCCGCATCCGGAATTAACGCACGAGCCCCGGATCACGTCAAGTGGTTCGGGGCTCGTGTTTTATGCCTGTTCGTGGAGGACATACGGGTCGAACGTATCGAGGCCACCCCACTGGTGGATCCCCCTCGCTCCCGCCAGTCTCCTGCCGGGTGAGGTATTGACTATACGTAAGCGCCGGGACGCCATCAAATCGGGGCATGTTCCGGTCCGGACGTATAGCCTAGCTGCATGAGTCCTGCGCACCCGGAAAAATGGCCCGTCCTCGTTGTCCACGGCGGTGTGGATGAGCAATTGCTCAAGGACTGCCTGGGTCTCCTGGCCGCCGCCGAGGAATCCGACGGCAACCCTTCGCTGTCCGAACAGACAGTGGTGACACTCCGCGCCGGGGATTCCGCCGAGCATTCCCTCCTGACTCTCGCCCTATACGCCCCGGACGAGGACTCCGACCCTTCCTCCGGCCAGGACCTGGCCGGGATCGCGGTTGTGGTGGAGGAGGCCGACGGCAGCGGCGTGCTGGAGATTGCGGTCCACCCCAGCTACCGCAACCAGGGCGTGGCGGACCGCCTGGTAGGAGCACTGAAATCCGAGCGGGGTTTGGAGGGCCTGAAGGCGTGGTCGCACGGCAACCATGAGGCGGCAGCAGACCTCGCCGCCCGTTATGGTTATGGCCCCGTGCGGGAGCTCTGGAAGATGAGGCTGACCACCGCCACCGCTGAACTGCCCGACGTCGGCCTTCCGGACGGTGTCACGCTCCGCGCCTTCGTGCCCGGCCGGGATGAGGACGGCTGGCTTGCAGCGAACCGCGCCGCCTTCGCCCATCATCCCGAACAGGGGTCGCTGACCCGTGCGGACCTGGATGCCCGGATGGCCGAGGACTGGTTTGATCCCGCCGGCTTCCTGCTCGCCGTGGACGCAGACGGCCAACTGCTGGGCTTCCATTGGACCAAGGTCCACCCCCGGCACGGCGCCCACCCGGCGATCGGTGAAGTGTACGCGGTGGGAGTCACCCCGGCCGCGCAGGGCATGGGTTTGGGCAAAGCGCTCACCGTGGCCGGGATCAGGTACCTGCAGGGGCTGGGGCTCCACGCCGTCATGCTGTACACGGACGCGGACAACGCGCCGGCCGTCTCCCTTTACCGCGGTTTGGGTTTCACACGTTGGGACATGGACGTACAGTACGGGCCTGTGACCACACCGTAGGCCCCTCCGGTGAGTTATCCCACTCGCCGGACGAAAGGCCCCCGCTTGCCCGATGTACAGGGTCCGCGGACACGGTTTGATTGTAAGGTTGGTAGGGAAACCGCGCCGGCCGTGGGCCAGCATCAAGCGCCAGGTAAGAGGAGACACCATGAAACCGGAACCCGCGGGAACAGCCACGTCCAAGGGCGCTTCAGCACCCGTGCGGGCCCGCTTCGGCTCATCCGAAGTACCTGCTTCGCGCGCCACGCAGGACCGGATCGATATTCCTGAGTTTGCACCCAGTCTCGTCCCCGAAGGCGACATCCGGCCCGACCGTTTCCTGGACCGCGAACTGAGCTGGCTTGCCTTCAACTCCCGGGTCCTGGAGTTGGCCGAAGACCCGGACCTCCACCTGTTGGAGCGCGTCGCCTTCCTCTCCATCTTCGCGTCCAACCTGGACGAGTTCTTCATGGTCCGGGTGGCCGGCCTTAAGCGGCGTATCGCCACTGGCCTCGCGGTGCCCTCCCCCGCCGGACTCAGCCCGGTGGAGGTCCTCGAAAAGATCGGCGACGAAGCCCACCGCCTCCAGCAGCGTCATGCCCAGGTCTACGCCGAACAGATCCGGCCGGCGCTGGCCTACGAGCACATCCACCTGATGCACTGGGACGAACTGGACGACGCCGCCAAGCAGCACCTCAGCGCGATGTTCGCCGAAAAGGTCTTCCCCATCCTGACGCCGCTTGCCGTCGATCCGGCGCATCCCTTCCCGTACATCTCGGGACTGTCGCTGAACCTCGCCGTGGTGGTGCGCAACCCCGTAAGCGACAAGGAACTCTTCGCCCGCCTTAAGGTTCCGGACCAGCTTCCCCGCCTGATTTCCATCGACGGTCCGCGCGCCGGTGCCATTCCAGGACGCGTGGCACGCTTCATCGCGCTCGAAGAGGTCATCGCCGTCCATTTGGACAAGCTTTTCGCCGGCATGGAGGTCCTCGAGCACCACATCTTCCGCGTTACCCGCAATGAAGACCTGGAAGTTGAAGAGGACGACGCCGAGAACCTGCTGCAGGCGCTCGAGAAGGAACTGCTGCGCCGCCGGTTCGGCCCGCCCGTCCGCCTCGAGGTCAGCAACGACATCAATCCGAACATCCGCGCGCTGCTGATCCGCGAACTAGGAGTGGAGGAGTCCGAGGTCTATTCGCTTCCCGCGCCGCTTGACCTCCGTGGGCTGTCCGTCATCGCCGGCATCGACCGTGCAGACCTTCATTATCCGAAGCACATGCCTCACACGTCCCGTTTCCTGAACGAGTCCGAGACATCCAAGGCCGCCAACGTTTTTTCGGCGATGCGCCGGCGCGACATCCTGCTCCACCACCCCTATGACTCCTTCTCCACATCGGTGCAGGCCTTCCTGGAACAGGCAGCAGCGGACCCCAAAGTCCAGGCAATCAAGCAGACCCTGTACCGGACTTCGGGCGACTCCCCCATTGTTGACGCCCTGATCGACGCGGCCGAGTCAGGCAAGCAGGTGCTGGCGCTGGTGGAGATCAAGGCCAGGTTCGATGAGCAGGCCAACATCTCCTGGGCGCGCAAGCTCGAACAGGCCGGCGTTCACGTGGTGTACGGCATTGTGGGCCTGAAAACGCACTGCAAGTTGTCTTTGGTGGTTCGGCAAGAAGTGGACGGGCTTCGCCGCTACTGCCACATCGGCACCGGCAACTATCACCCACGCACGGCACGCTACTATGAGGATCTTGGCCTGCTGACAGCCAACGAGCAGGTGGGCGAGGATCTTTCCAAGCTGTTCAACCAGCTTTCCGGCTACGCGCCCAAGTCCACGTTCAAGCGCCTGCTCGTGGCTCCGCGCTCTGTCCGTTCCGGGCTGATCGACCGGATCGAGACCGAAATCCGCAACGCCCGTGCCGGGCTGGCCGCACGAGTGCAGATCAAGGTCAACTCCATGGTGGATGAGGCCATCATCGATTCCCTCTACCGCGCCTCCCAGGCGGGTGTAAAAGTGGACGTCATTGTGCGCGGCATCTGCTCGCTGCGTCCGGGAGTCCCCGGCCTCAGCGAGAACATCACGGTTCGTTCCGTGCTGGGCCGTTTCCTTGAGCACTCCCGGGTGTTCGCCTTCGCCAACGGCGCGGACCCCGTGGTCTACATCGGCTCGGCCGACATGATGCACCGCAACCTGGACCGCAGGGTGGAGGCCCTGGTCCAACTGGCGAACCCGGACGACATCACTTACGTCCTTGAGCTGCTGCGCCGGTACATGGATCCGGAAACGGCAAGCTGGCACCTGGACAACGAGGGCCTGTGGAACCGCCACCACATTTCCGACGACGGCACGCCCCTTGAGGACATCCAGTCATGGCTGTTGGCATCGCGTGACCGCCAGCGCAGCCTGAGCCGGCGGTAGGGCCGGCGTTGTCGAGCGACATCCTCGTAGCAGACCAGACAGACCATCCCGGCGAAGCGGTCGCGGTGGTTGCTGCCGGGGCCATTCCTTGGCGGGTCAACTCGAACGGCCTTGAGGTCCTCCTGATCCACCGGCCCCGGTACGACGATTGGTCGTGGCCTAAGGGCAAAATCGACGCCGGCGAGACGATTCCCGAGTGCGCCGCACGTGAGGTGCGCGAGGAGATTGGTCTGTCAGCGCCCCTGGGCATTCCCTTGCCGCCCATCCATTACCACGTGGCTTCCGGCCTCAAGGTGGTTCATTACTGGGCGGTCAAGGTTAACGGGGCCAAGCTCGTTCCGGACGGCAAGGAAGTTGACCGCGTAGTCTGGTGCGCCCCCCAAACCGCCGCCGGGCTGCTGTCCAACCCGTCCGACGTCGTCCCGCTGGATCATTTGCGGGCCGCCCACAAAAACGACCAGCTGGACACGTGGCCGCTCATTGTGGTTCGCCATGCAAAGGCCAAGCCCCGCTCGTCCTGGACCAAGGCGGAGGGTGAGCGGCCCCTGGCGGCCACCGGCATCCGGCAGGCGCAGGCTGTCGGCCGGCTGCTGCAGGCCTGGCAGCCACCGCGTGTGGTCACGAGTCCCTGGCGGCGGTGCGTCTCAACGGTGGCGCCCTATTTGAGGGCGTCCGGGGCCAAGGTCAAACTTGTCGATGCGCTCACGGAACACCGGCACGCCCGCACCCCCAAGAAGACGGGTGCCGTGATTGAGTCCCTCCTGGATAAGCAGCAGCCCGTAGCCGTCTGCACGCACCGGCCGGCGCTCCCCACCGTCCTGGCCCAACTGGGCAAGCACATGCCGGGCCGGTTGCGAACCCTCCTGCCGGATGCGGACCCGTACCTTTCCCCCGGGGAACTGGTGGTGTGCCACGTCGCCTTGGGCAACAAGAACCGTATCGTGGCAGTGGAACAGTTCAAGCCTTTTGACGACTGACCAGGCCCGGCGCACGGTCTGTTGACCCGCAGAAGTTTGTATCAAATACTTAGTACATTGATGCGGAAATCTTAGGGGACGATATGCCGGGCGTCGATGGTTTCGGAACTGCGGTCAACAATGTGCCGCCCATGGTGCTGCTGTGGCCCTTCCTGTTGGCGGCCGGCCTGTATCTGGTGCTGCGATGGGAGATCAGGGCCCCGGGCGGCGGGACCACTGCCGTGACGGTGTCCCAGCATGCCTTGTGGATAGGCGTGATCGGCTGGCTGGCGAGCTCCCTGCAGGCTGCG
>JBDTQQ010000133.1:0-6553 GCA_039932075.1 Pseudarthrobacter sp.
CCCGCCACGCGGCCCAGCAGCTGCAGGCTGTTCCGGTAGAGGCTGCTTTCCTTTGCCCCTGCGCCCGGTGACCGGGAAGCGCCACCCGGGTTCCGTCGTCGTGCGGGCCTGCTGGCCAGCTCCGCCGCCAGCTGGAGCCGTTCAACGCGGAGCTGCGCCTGCGCCGCGGCCACGGTCGCTTCAACAAGCGACAACGTGTGGGGTGCCACCGCGGTGGCCGTCCCGGTAATGTCAACCACCCCCAGGACGGCGCCGGAATCGGGATCGTGGAAGGGGACGGCGGTGCAGCTCCACGGATGGACCGCCCGCTGGTAGTGCTCGGCCCCGGAGATCTGGATCCCGCGGCCCAGGGCAAGGGCGGTTCCGGGCGCGCTGGTGCCAACCGTGGCCTCGGACCAGTCGGCGCCAGGGACGAACATCATGCCCTCGGCCCGGCGCTGCAGCGCGGGATCCCCGTCAACCCACAGCAGCCTGCCCACTTCGTCGCCCACCGCAACCAGCAGGCCGCTGTCGTGGCTGGGCTGAACGAGGAGCTTGTTGATCACCGGCATGATGGCGGCAAGAGGGTGCTGCCTGCGGTAGTCGTCCAGTTCGTCAAAGTCCATGGCCAACGGGGCTGCGGGGTTGTCCGGATCGGCCTTAAAGCCGGCTGACCGCTGCCAGGATTCGCGGATCAGCGCGCGCAGGCCGGGCAGCTCGGGCGCAGCAGCGAAAGTACCGCCGTCAAGCTGCTCATGCGCGGCCAAGGCGCGCAGCTGCAGCGACGCGCTGGTGCCGGACTCGGTCAGGTTCGTCATCGAACTCCTGGGTGCTGCCTGAGGGCCCGGCACAACATTGCCGGCCAGGGGTGGAGGCCATTCTAGCGCTGCCCCGCTCCCCTACCTAGGCCCTTGGTCAAGCGCGGGAGATGTTGATCATTTCCTCGCGCGGTACTACTTTGATGCGTTCACGGACGACGTCGGCAGACCCGTCGTCGCCGACCCATTCTGCGCCGAGGGCTGCTTCGTGCGCGTCAAGCTTGATCCAGCCCTCCCACGTGGTGTACTCGATGCCCCGCTCCTGGAGGAGGCCGATGATGGCCTGCGGATCCGGGTTCTGGGCCGGCGGCAGGGTGAGCCTGTCCTCGAGCAGGAAGCCAATGGTTTCCAGGGCATCGCCCTTGGTGTGGCCGATCAGGCCCACCGGTCCGCGCTTGATCCAGCCCGTGGTGTAGATCCCCGGCACAGGGTTGCCGTTAGCGTCCAGAACCCGGCCGCCCTCGTTGGGGACCACGCCGCGTTGGGCGTCGTATTCCAGCTCATCCAGCGGCGAGCCGTGGTACCCGATGGCGCGGTACACGGCCTGGACAGGGTAGTCCACAAACTCGCCGGTGCCCTTAACGTTGCCGGTGCCGTCCAGCTCCATCCGCTCGAATTTAATGCCGGCCACCCGGCCCGACCCGCCGTCGTCGGATATCTCTACCGGACTGTGCAGGAAATGCAGGTGCAGGCGGCGGGAGGACGGTTCTTCCGCCTCCGCGTGCTCTTCCACCAGCCAGTTGGTAAGGGTGTTGACCATGGTTTTGATCTGGTTGTTGCTGCGGATGGCGTCATCGGAGGCTTCGTCGAACTCGAAGTCCTCCGGGTACAGCACAATGTCCACATCCTTCATGTGGCTCAGTTCGCGCAGCTCCAGCGGGGTGAACTTCACCTGGGCGGGGCCGCGGCGGCCGAAGACGTGGACGTCCGTGACGGGCGAGTTCTTCAGGCCGGCGTAGACGTTGTCCGGGATCTCCGTGGTGAGCAGTTCTTCGGCATGCTTGACCAACATCCGGGCAACATCCAGGGCCACGTTACCGTTCCCAATCACGGCAATTTCTTTGGCATCCAGCGGCCACTCACGGGGTACATCGGGGTGGCCGTCGTACCAGGACACAAAATCCGCCCCGCCAAAGGAACCGGCCAGGTCGATGCCGGGGATGGGCAGCTCCGCGTCCTTGATGGCGCCGGTGGAGAAGATCACGGCGTCGTAGAAGGCCCGGAAGTCATGCAGGGTGAGGTCGCGGCCATAGGTGACGTTGCCGAGGAAGCGGATGTCGCCGCGGTCCAGGACCTTATGCAGGGCGTTGACGATGCCCTTGATGCGGGGATGGTCCGGCGCCACACCGTAGCGGATCAGGCCGTACGGCGCCGGGTATGCTTCGAAGAGGTCGATGCTGACCTCGAAGTCCCCGTCCTTGACGCCGTTGGACTTGGTCAGGATATCCGCCGCGTACACACCTGCCGGTCCGGCGCCGACGATGGCGACGCGGAGTGGACGCTGGGAGGTGGTTTCGCCTGGGTTGGACACCGGGAGCCCTTCTGGAACGAGGAAATTGCGAGGGACGCAGAGTGCAGGTTGCGCACAGTGTCCCTATTCTAAATGTGCGCGGGTTCGAAGTGTGCGCGGCGGAACGCGAACACCGGCGAGGGTCTACCCGCTTTTTTCCAGCGGCACAACGTCGCCCTCACGGTACAGGAGCGCGCGGAGCTCGGACTCGGCGGACTGCGGCCGGTGGGGGTCGATGGTCTCCCCCGCGGCGAAGTGGTCCAGCAGCCGGGGGTCAACGTAGCTCTTGCGGGCAATCGACGGCGTGTTCCCCAGCACTGCTGCGGCCTCTTCCATGGCCATGCTGATGGCGCGCTTCCGTGACGCCACTTTTTCCTGCGGCCCGCTGCGCGCCAGGCTGAGGGCAGCTGCCACTGTCCCGCGCAGCGTCCGGAAGTCCTTGGCCGTGAAGTCCGAGCCCGTGCGCTCCTTGACGTAGCCGTTGATCTCGGCGCTGGTCACCGGATGCCAGCTGCGCCCGTTCTTGTAGGCCAGCAGACGGGCGTTACCACCGCGGCGCTTAAGGGTCCGCACCAGGGCGGCAAGGTCGGCGTCGTGGATTTCCGATTCCCAGTCCTTGCCGCTCTTGGCCGGGAATCTCAGCTCCAGGGATTCCTTGCGGACGCGGACGTGCGCGCACAGCAGGGTGGCCAGGCCGCGGCTGCCGTTCTCGTTGGTGTACCGCTCGGAGCCCACCCGCAGGGATCCGCTGTCCAGCATCCTGAACGCCGCCGCGAGGACGCGTTCCCGGCCAGCACCGTCGCTGCGCAGGTCGATGGTGACCAGCCGGCGCGCGGCGGGCAAAGACTCGGCCAGCTGCAGGGCACGATCGAACTTCACCCGGTCCTTCCGCTCACGCCACTCCGGATGGTAGATGTACTGCCGCCGCCCCACGGCATCCTCGCCCGTCGCCTGGATGTGCCCGTTCTCGAACGGCGCGATCCAGACGTCCGTCCAGGCCGGCGGGATCCCGATGCTTTCGAGCCTGTCCCGGATGGGCCCGGGCGGCAGGGTGGAGCCGTCAAGGTCGCGGTAGCTGAAGCCGGTCCCTGCGGCCACACGCCGGTACCCGCGGCCACTTGCGTTGCTGCGGCGGAGCCTCACCGGGCGGCATCCATCAGGTTCGTCCGTTCCATAAAGGCAAGCGTACTGACTATCGGTTGGAATACCTCTCCAAGAGCTGGTGTTATTGGTGGGGTGCCCTCCCCTAACGGATCCGTATCCCCCGCTGACAACCCACCCGCGACCATACCTGCCGACGCATCTGCCCCCGGACTGAAGGCTGTGGACAAGGAGACGACGGCGGGAATCGCTTTCGGCATCGGAGCCTACGGGTTGTGGGGTCTGCTGCCCGTTTACTTCGTGGCACTTATCCCGGCAGGACCGGTGGAGATCGTGGCCAACCGTGTGGTGTGGTCATTGCTGTTTTGTGTCCTGCTGATCGCACTCACCCGGTCCTGGCGTGCGCTGGCCGCAGCTTTCCGGGACCGCCGGGTGTTCGGTGCCCTGACCATCGCCGGCGCCCTCATCGCCGTCAATTGGCTGACTTTCACCTACGGGGTGACTACCGGCCAGGCGGTGGAAGCCTCGCTGGGCTACTTCATCAACCCCCTCGTCTCGGTCCTCCTTGGCGTGCTGGTGCTGAAGGAGAAGCTGCGCCCCCTCCAGTGGGCCGCCGTTGGCATCGGTTTTGTGGCCGTGGGCGTGCTCACGGTGAGTTACGGCAAACTGCCATGGATCGCACTCGCCCTGGCCTTCAGCTTCGGGTTCTATGGCTTCGTGAAAAATCGCGTTGGTGCCAAGGTGGACGCCGTGACCAGCCTCAGCGTCGAGACCATGGTGCTGGCCCCGGTGGCCGCGGCCACCATGGCCGTCCTGGCCCTGAGCGGCTCGGCCACCCTGGCCAGCCAGGGCCCCGGGCATTTCTGGCTCCTCGCAGCATCGGGCGTGATCACCGCAGTGCCGCTGCTGTTCTTCGGCGCATCGGCCCGCCGGCTTCCGTTAACCACCATCGGGCTGCTGCAGTATCTGGCACCCGTGCTGCAGTTCATCGTGGCACTGGTGGTGTTCCGTGAGGCCATGACGCCGGACCGCTGGATCGGCTTCGGTGTGGTGTGGCTGGCCCTGCTGGTGCTGACCGCCGATATGCTGCGGATGGCAGGAAAGAACTCGACAGCAAGGAAGCAGGAGAAGCTAAATGCGGCCGGCTAACGTGGATCTGCTCGTCATCGGCGGCGGCAAAGCAGGGAAGTCCCTCGCCATGGACCTGGCGGCGGCCGGCCAGAGCGTCGCCATGGTGGAGCGCGGCATGATCGGCGGCACGTGCATCAACGTGGCCTGCATCCCCACCAAGACCCTCGTCAACAGCGCCCGGCTCCTGAAAACCATGCGCCGAGCCGCTGAATTCGGCATCACCGGCGCCGAGTCTCCCGCCATCGACGTCGACCGGCTGCGCCACCGCAAGGACCACGTCGTGGACACGATGGTGGCCGGGCAACGGAAAGCGTTCATCGGCTCCGGCATGGACCTGGTAATCGGCGAGGCCAAGTTCGTTGCAGAACGCACCGTTGAAGTGGCCCTCGACGGCGGGGGCACCCGCACCATCAGCGGAACCAATGTGGTCATTAACACCGGCATGGTTCCTGCTTTGCCACCCATTGACGGCCTTGCGGGGGCCAGCCCGCTGACCAGCGAGAGCATCCTGCGGCTCGAGGAACTGCCGCGCAGCATGGTGGTACTCGGGGGCGGCTACGTCGGTGCGGAATATGCGTCGATGCTGCACCTCATGGGCGTCCGCATCACCGTGATTCACCGCGGGGCGCACCTGCTGGGCCGTGAGGACGCCGACGTGGGCGCGGCTGTCGGGGAGGTTTTCCGGCGCGACGGCATCGAGATGCGCCTCGGTGTGGAGGCAACCAAAGTCACCCGCGCAGCCGACGGCAAGGTCGCGGTGGACCTGTCCGACGGTGCCACCGTCACCGCGCAGGACATACTGGTGGCGCTGGGCCGCACGCCTGTCACCGCAGGGCTGGGGCTGGAGAAGGCCGGCGTCGAACTGACGCCACGGGGGTTCGTTTCAGTGGACGAGCATCTTCGGACCACGGCGGGCGGTGTGTGGGCGGCCGGCGACGTCGCCGGTTCCCCGCAGTTCACCCACGCATCCTGGAACGACTACCGCATCCTCAAAGCCAACTTGGCCGGCGGCGACCTCAGCACCACGGACCGGCTGGTTCCCTATTGCGTGTTCATCACGCCCGAGCTGGGCCGCGTGGGCCTGACCGAGTCCGAGGCGCGGGCGGCCGGGTACAACGTCCGGATTGCCCGCATGCCCGTTTCCGCCATTCCGCGGGCCCGCACCATCGGCGAGCTCGACGGCGTCTGGAAGGCCGTCGTCGACCGCGACACCGATCTGATCCTGGGCGCCGCGCTGCTCAGTGCCGAGACCAGCGAAGTCACCGGTGTGGTCCAGATGGCGATGCTGGGCGGCCTGCGCTACCAGCAGGTGCGCGATGCCGTGATCACCCACCCCACCATGGCCGAAGGGCTCCAGCTGCTGTTCAGCGACGCCTTCCTGGAGTAGCGGCTCCCAGCCGGGCGGCGCGCCTGATGGCGCGCCGCGTGCGGCTAGGCGTTGGCCTTGATGGCGGCGGCCAGGACATCCAGGCCGTCGTTCAGCAGCTCGTCGGTGATCACCAGCGGGGGCAGCAGGCGGATGACGTTGCCGTAGGTGCCGCAGGTGAGGATGATGACCCCCTCCTTGAGGCAGGAGGCCGCTACGGTTTTGGTCAGCTCGGGGTTGGGATCCTTCGAACCGGCCTGGACGAGTTCGATGGCAAGCATCGCACCGCGGCCCCGAATGTCACCGATGACGGCCTTCCCGGCGCCGGCCAGTTCTTCCTGAAGGGTGCGCAGCCGGCCGGTGGCCAGTTCCTCGATGTGGCGGGCCCGCCCGGCCAGGCCGTATTCCTCCATGGAGCCGATGGCGGCAAGTGCCGCGGCGCACGCCACGGGGTTGCCGCCGTAGGTGCCGCCCAGTCCGCCCGCGTGGACGGCGTCGAGCAGGTCGGCGCGGCCGGTGATGGCGGAGAGCGGCATGCCGCCGGCGATGCCCTTGGCCATGGTGATGATGTCGGGGATGACGCCCTCGTGGTTCACGGCGAACCATTCACCGGTGCGGCAGAACCCGGACTGGACCTCGTCGGCGATG
>JBDTQQ010000134.1:0-6507 GCA_039932075.1 Pseudarthrobacter sp.
GGGTTGCCGTGCACGCACAGCAGCGTTCCGGCAGGAACCAGGCCCCGGCGAGAGAGCTGCGCACCGTTGTCGAGCAGGTGCCAGCGGCGCACCGCTCCGGGTTTATCCGCCGCAGAAGTGGACGTCACCTCGATTTCCCGGGACCATTCGGGGTCGACGCCGGGCCAGTCGGCGGCTACCACACGATTTCCAGCAGGGCGGTGTTAAGTCCGGAGCCGACGCCCATGCACAGCACCCTGTCGCCCGTTGCAAGAGTCTGGGCTTCGGCAGCCAGGGTCATGGGGAGGGAAGCCGGGCCCACGTTGCCCCAGTGGGGGAACGTTATGGGGACTTTTTCCGGATCCAGGCCGACTGCTTCGATGATTGCCTGCGTGTAGGCGTTGCTTACCTGGTGCGTGACGTACCGGTCCATCGCCGCCCAGTCCCACTCCGGCTTGGCCTCGTGCCAGGCGTCGACAACCAGTTGCAGGCCGCCGTCAAGCAGGCCTTTGGTGTCCGTAGCCATGCCGTCGATGCCGCCTACACACAGCTCATGGTGCTCGGTGCCGGCGCGCATCACGCCCCCGATAATCCGGTGCGCCCCGGGATGCTCGTCCGCCGGGCCCAGCACAGCTGCGGCGGCGCCGGAACCAAGGGTGAGCGTGGCGAACTCACGGCCAAAGTCCTCGCGCGTGGTTTCGGGCCGCTGCAGCCGGGCCAGGGTGGCCTCCTGCGTGGCCTGGGCGTCTTCGCCGTTAACGATCATGGCGTACTTGATCTGGCCGGAGTCGATCATGTTGGCCGCCAGTGTCAGGCCGTTGACGAAGCCCAGGCACGCGTTGGCCAGGTCGAAGTTCATGGCCGACGACGGCAGGCTGAGTCCGTGATGGATCTTCACCGCTACTGACGGCTCGAGGCTGCGCCGCGTGACGGAGGTGTTGATCAGCAGACCCACCTCCGACGCTTCGACGCCGGACTCGGCCAAGGCCTTCGCGCCGGCCTCGATGGCGGCGTCATCGAACGATGTACCCGGCGCCCACCAGCGGCGGTGGGTGATGCCTGCCACCCGTTCAAGTAGCCTTGGCGGGAACTTCAAGCGCCGCAGGGTAGGGGCCAGCCTGCGGTCGAAATCCGCGGAACTGACGATCTTTGGAGCTTCGACGCTGCTCACCGAAAGCAACGCGGTGTTGTTGTGCCGGAATGTTGCATTCCCTGTCAAAATTAAGCCCCTATTCGTGTCTGTACTGCGCGTTGGTGGCTGACCGCACCATCGAGCACCAGCCCAAGTGCTTAACTATGCCGGGTTCGGGACAGTTCCTGCACATGCCGCCGCGGCTGCTTCGGCGCCTGCGCACGGATCTGCGCCGAATTGTCGCAGCCCCGCAGTAGATTGTAAGTAGCAGGGGCCGTCCCCCCGATACCCGTGCCCAGTCCGCCGAGCAGGAGACCCGAACCACCTTGCACCTCAAGAGCCTTACCGTCCGGGGATTCAAGTCGTTCGCGTCGGCTACGACGTTCGACTTCGAGCCCGGAGTCACGGCCGTGGTGGGACCCAACGGCTCAGGGAAGTCCAATGTGGTGGATGCCCTTTCCTGGGTGATGGGGGAGCAGGGAGCCAAAACGCTGCGCGGCGGCAAAATGGAAGACGTCATTTTTGCCGGCACCTCCGGCCGGCCGCCGTTGGGCCGGGCGCACGTCTCCCTGACCATCGACAACACTGATGGGGCCCTGCCCATTGAGTACAGCGAGGTCACCATCTCGCGGACGCTGTTCCGCACGGGCGGCTCCGAATACGCCATCAACGGTGCCAGTTGCCGCCTCCTCGACATCCAGGAACTGCTCTCAGATTCAGGCCTGGGCCGGGAAATGCACGTCATTGTGGGCCAGGGCCAACTCGACAAAGTCCTGCACGCCACCCCCGAGGACCGGCGGGGATTTATTGAGGAAGCCGCCGGGATCCTCAAACACCGGCGCCGCAAGGAAAAGACAGTCCGCAAGCTGGAGGCCATGCAGGCGAACCTGCAGCGGCTGACCGACCTGACCGGAGAGATCAGGCGCCAGTTGACGCCGCTCGGCAAGCAGGCCGACGTGGCCCGCCGTGCCCAGCGGGTCCAGTTCGATGTCCGGGACGCACGCGCGCGGTTGTTGGCCGATGATCTGGCCCGGGAACAAAACTCCCTGGCGCAGGACGTCGCAGACGAGGCAGCCCTGAAAGCCCGCAGGGCCGCGGTGGAGCAGGAACTTGAAGCCGGGCGCCGGCAGCAGGCCGCCATCGAACAACTCGCTGCAGAGGCCACGCCCAGGCTCAACGAGGCGAGGGACACATGGTACCGGCTGAACGCGGCGCGGGAACGCCTCCGCGCCCTTGGCTCCCTGGCCCAGGAACGCGGCCGGCTTCTCGGCGCGGTTGATGCCGAACCGTATTCGGGAAGGGACCCGGAGCAGTTGGAGCGGCAAGCCGCGCGGGTCCGGGACGAACTGACGGAGCTCGAGCGTCACATCCTCGACCGGCGCAGCGCCCTGGAGGCAGCCACCGCCGCCAAATCCGAAGCTGAACGGGCAGCGGCCGCCGAGGATAAGCGGCTCACTGCTGTCCTCCGCGCCGCAGCGGACCGCCGAGAAGGGCTCGCGAAGCTGGCCGGCCAGGTTGGTGCGGCCAGGTCGCGGGTCGAGTCCGCCCAGGCTGAATTGGGCAGGCTCCGCGATTCGCTCGCCGCCGGGCAGGACCGCCGCAGTAAGGCCCAGTCCGAGTTCACTGCCCTCGAAAGCCAGGTGGCAGGCGTTGAGGAAGGCGAGGAAACCCTCGACGCCGACTACGAGGACGCCAACGCCGAACTCGACGCCGTCGTTCAGGAGATTGCCGATCTGACCGCCGCCGGGAGAGAAGCTGTCCGCGAACGCGACGCTCTGGTGGCCCGCCGTGATGCCCTGCAGCTGGGACTCAACCGCAAGGACGGTGCGGCCCATGTACTTAGCTCCGGACTCGAGGGCGTCGCAGGCACGCTAGCGGCGCGGCTCGCCGTTGAACCTGGCTACGAGACGGCCATCGCGGCTGCGCTCGGCGAAGCTTCCGAAGCAATCGTGGTCCTGAATCCCGAGGTGGCGGCCGCCGTGGTGAAGTTGCTGAAGGACGATGACGCCGGCCGCGCCGTCCTGCTGCTGGAATCGTCCGCAACGGCGCACCGAAACCCCGCGACAGCTGATTCGTTGCCGGCCGGTGCCCGCCGTGCCGTTGACCTGGTCTCCGTGGATGAGGGTCAAGGACCGGTGGTGACGGCGCTGCTGGCGGCATCCGTCGTCGTCGATGACTTCGCGCACGCCAGCGCGCTGGTCACTGAACGGCCGGACCTAACGGCGGTGACCACGGCAGGAGACGTTCTGACAGCACGGACCGTTACCGGCGGATCTGCGAAGGCGCCGTCGCTGCTCGAGGTGCAGGCCGCCGTCGACGACGCCGAAACCCGCCTCGCCGCTGTCACCGCCGATCTTGAGCGAAACCGGTTCGCCCTCGCCGGCGCCGAAGCACGGCGCACCAAAGCCCAGTCCAGGACCGACGCTGCCCTGGACAGGCTCCATGACTCGGACGCCCGGCTGGCGGCCGTCGCTGAGCAGCTGGGGCACTTGAACTCGATCCTGCGCAGCGCCGTGGGAGAAAGCGACAGGCTGGCCGTTTCACTGGCCAAGGCTGAGGCGAACGTACGGACCGAGGAGGAGGCGCTCGCTGCCATCGCAGCCCGGTTGGCCGCGGCGCAGGAAGCGCCCGCGGAGGAAGAACCCTCTACGGAACAGCGCGATGCCCTGGCACGGGCGGCATCACTGGCCCGGTCCGCCGAGATGGAGGCCAGGCTGTCGCTCCGCAGTGCCGAAGAACAACTGACAGCCACCCGGAACAGGGCCGTCTCGCTCGAACGTACAGCCGCCACCGAACGCAAGGCAAGGGAAGAGGCCGCGGAAAGGGCACGCCGCCGGCGCCTCCAGGCGCGCCGTGCTGCCGCAGTGTCGGCAGGCGTGGAACTGGCCATCCGCTTCATCGACGTATCCGTGGATCTGGCGCGGGAGGAGCGCGACCTCGCCGAAGAGAACCGGGAGCAGCGGGACCGCGAACTGCAGTCGATCCGAACAGGTAACGATTCCCTGGCCCGTGAGCTGGCGGTTTTGACTGACTCGGTCCACCGGGATGAGCTGTCCCGCGCCCAGCACAGGGCGCGGATCGAGGCCCTGGAAACCCGGTCCATCGATGAACTGGGCATCACGCCGGACGTCCTGGTGGCCGATTACGGACCCGACGTGCCGGTGCCTGTCCCTGCGGAGGACAGCGGCGACAAATGGGCCGCGCTAAGGACACCGGTGGACGATAGCGGTGCCCCGGTGGTCGAGGGCAAGCCGTTTGTCCGCGAGGAACAGGAGAAACGCCTCCGGAAAGCCGAACGGGACCTCTCGGCCCTGGGCAAGGTCAACCCGCTGGCGCTGGAAGAATTTGCTGCCCTCGAGGAGCGGCACCAGTTCCTCAGCACCCAGCTCGAGGACCTGAGGTCCAGCCGCAAGGACCTGCTGGACATCATCAAGGAAGTGGATGACCGGGTGCAGCGGGTTTTCGCTGAGGCCTTCGAGGACACCCAGGCCCAGTTCGTCCGCGTCTTTGGGCGGCTCTTTCCGGGCGGCGAAGGCCGGCTGGTCCTCACCGACCCGTCAGACATGCTCACCACGGGCATCGAGGTGGAGGCCCGACCGCCCGGCAAGAAGATCAAGCGGCTCTCCCTGCTCTCCGGCGGCGAACGGTCCCTCACCGCCGTCGCTTTGCTGGTGGCCATCTTCAAGGCCCGCCCCTCGCCGTTCTACGTGATGGACGAAGTGGAGGCAGCGCTCGACGACACCAACCTGGGCCGGCTGATCACCATCTTCGAGGAACTCCGGGAGTCCAGCCAGCTGATTGTGATCACCCACCAGAAGCGCACCATGGAAGTCGCCGATGCGCTCTATGGCGTCACCATGCGGGGCGACGGAGTGTCCACCGTCATTAGCCAGCGGTTGGGGGCTGACGTCTAGACCGGTGCTGTGCCCTAAACGGTCCCGGCGTTTGTGAGAAGCTAGGGAAGTGAATGACATCCTCCCCATTATTCTGTCCATCGTTGCTGCCCTGGTGGTTATTGGCGGGCTCATCCCGGTCCTGATGAAGACGCGGAAGAACATCAACCGGTACCCCGGGACGCGTGACGCCAACGATCCCGTCAGGGGCGGGGGAACGCTGCTGGAGGACGCCCCCGTGGTGCCGGCGGAGCGGCAGGCTCCGGCCGGCGTCGACCTCGAAGACCTTGAAATCACCGACGTACCCGACGACGCGGCAGGCCTCGAAACCATCCCGGTGGAGACGCCCTTGCCGGTGGCCGGCCGCCTCACCCGCCTCCGTGAGCGCCTGGTCAGGTCAAATAACATCCTGGGCAAGGGGCTGCTCGCCCTGCTCTCCAGCGACAAGATCGACGAAAATGTCTGGGACGAAGTTGAAGAAACCCTCCTGCTGGCGGACCTGGGGACCGAACCCACCATGCAGCTGGTTGACGCGCTCCGGGAACGGGTGAAAGTTCTCGGTACCCGCACGCCCGAGCAGGTCAAAGCATTGCTCCGCGAGGAACTCATCAAGCTTGTGGATCCCACCATGGACCGCAGCCTCCGTACCGAAAGGCACGGGGACAAACCGGCCATCATGCTGGTTGTGGGTGTCAACGGCGTGGGCAAGACCACCACGGTGGGCAAGCTGGCCCGCGTCCTCGTGGCAGAGGACAAGGACGTCCTGCTGGGGGCGGCAGACACGTTCCGCGCTGCCGCGGCGGAGCAGCTTGCCACCTGGGGGCAGCGCGTGGGCGTTCCCACCGTGAAGTCCGACGTCGACGGCGCAGATCCTGCGTCTGTTGCCTATGAGGCGGTCAGGGCAGGCATTGACCAGGAAGTCGACGTCGTCATGATCGACACCGCGGGCCGCCTGCAGAACAAAACAGGCCTGATGGACGAACTCGGCAAGGTCAAGCGTGTCATTGAAAAGCTGGCCGAAGTTGACGAGGTACTGCTGGTACTCGACGCCACCACCGGCCAGAACGGGCTCAACCAGGCCCGGGTCTTCGCCGAGGTAGTGAACATCACCGGCATCGTCCTGACCAAGCTCGACGGCACGGCCAAGGGCGGAATCGTTGTTGCCATCCAGAAGTCCCTCGGTGTGCCGGTCAAGCTCATCGGTCTTGGCGAAGGGGCCGATGACCTGGCGCCGTTTGACGCCGAGGGCTTTGTGGACGCACTGCTCAACTAGGTCTGGTTCCAACCTTGAGGGGTAGGCTTCCACCGCTAAGCGCACGCCTTAGCGGTGGTAGCCTACCCCTCGATGCGTTTTAACGGCTCGCGCGTGACAGCCCAACAGGCGGCTGCCACCACCAGGACACCGCCGGTGACGCCGAAGGCCCAGCCGTAGCCCAGCCGGTCAGCGAGGACGCCCACCAATACCGGGCCCGCAATCGCGCCGATGTCAGTGGTCATCTGGTA